>CAJCJC010000291.1 GCA_903970575.1 Alphaproteobacteria bacterium | reverse complement strand
GGGCAGGATCCCTATCAGTTCCGGCGCAAGCTTCTGGCGGGCAAGCCTGAATACCTCAATGTCCTGGACATGCTGGCGAAAAAGGGCGACTGGGATACGAAGATGCCTCCTGGAAAGGGCCGCGGGATCGCTATCCACGAGGCGTTCGGCACCATCGTCGGCGAAATCGTCGAGGTTGCGGTCGATGGCAAAGGGCAGGTGCGCTGCGAGCGCGTCGTGGCCGTGGTCGATTGCGGCCACGTCGTCAATCCTCGCAATGTTGAGATGCAGATCGAAAGCGGCGTCATCTACGGCCTCACCGCAGCTCTCTATGACGAGATCACTGTCAAGGACGGCGCGATCGAGCAGGGCAATTTCGACAGCTATCAGATGGTCAAGATCGCGGATGCGCCCAAGATCGAGACCTATCTGGCTTTGAGCGGCGGGACCAAATGGGGCGGCATCGGCGAGCCTGGCACCCCGCCCATCGCGCCAGCGCTTTGCAATGCGATCTTCGCCGCCACGGGCAAGCGCGTGCGCCAGTTGCCGGTCCGCAATGTCGATCTGGGCGGCAGGGTCTAATACCGGCTTGACCGTCGAGCCCGCGATAAAGCCAGTTTCGCCGCCAGATTCGCCGATTGAATCCGTTCAGTTCCGCACGGTCAGAATCGCGGGGCCTGACGACGCGTTGATTCAGGCCGTCGTCGAACATCGCTCCCCCAAAACCGGTTGGCGGATCGAGAAACTGGACGGCCAGCCGGAAGACGACGCGCTCGTCATTCTGGATTTCGATGACGGAAACACCCAAGGCGGCGTTCTGAGCGCTTTGCGAGCCGGGGGATTTAACGGCCCGGTGTTGATCGTCGGCGGCGACGACTCGGCCCGGGACGGGGCCGAACTCATGCCGCGCCCCGTTCGGCTCGGCGTCCTGCTCGCCCGCATCGACGCCCATGGGCAATCCCCGGCGGAGCCGGAAGCCGAGACTCTGGGCCCCTATCGGTTCATTCCCGCGGAACGCATCCTTCGCCACGCGCGGGACAATTCCGTCATTCGTCTTACCGAACTCGAAATCGATCTGCTGGTCTATCTGGCGGAGGCGGAGGGCGCGTTGGTGCCCCGCGAACAGCTTCTGGCCGATGTATGGGGCTATAGCGAGGGCGTCGACTCCCACACGGTCGAAACGCATATTTGGCGGCTCCGACAAAAGATCGAGACCGACGATCCGGCGACGCGGTTCCTGGTCACTGAATCCGGCGGCTATCGGCTGCTGGTGGCGGGCGCGCAAGAAGAGTAGCATTCCTGTCTGGCGCCGCCGCCTTTCCTCATCCTTCGCGAATCTCCCGTGGAGTCATCGATGCGATTTGTCGTTCGCTTTTTCGCCGTGATCGGGTTGTTGTTCATTGTGATGGTCGTGGCGGCTGGGGTCCTGATCTCGCGGGTCCATGTCTCGGGCAAGACTCCGGTCGCGATCAAGGACGGAACCGTGCTGACATTGACCGTCGGCGCGCCCTTTATCGAGGAATCGCCTACGCGTACCGGCCTGTCCGCCTTGCTCAGCGGTCATGGGCGAAAACTGCGCGAGGTGATCGAGGCGATTGACGCCGCCGCCAAGGACGGCCGGATCAAGGGCCTGGTGCTCAAGCTCGACGCCTCCGCCGGCATGGCTCAGACGCAGGAGCTGCGCGCGGAGCTGAAGCGCTTCCGCGATGGCGGCAAGTTCATCTACGCCTTCTCCGACGATTACGGCGAGGGCGGTTCCGGAGATGGGCAATATTATCTCGCCGCCGCCGCTGACCAGATCTGGTTGCAGCCGATGGGCGAGGCGATGCTGACCGATGTCGCGTTCGAGGCGCCTTTCGTGAAAGGCGCTTTGGCCAAGCTTGACGTAGACCCCGAATTCGTCAAGCGCGCCGAATATAAGACCGCGCCCGAAACCTTCACCGAAAGCGGATTCACGCCCGCGGCGCGCGAAATGATGGAGAGCCTCGCCAACGACCTGACGCTTCAGCTCGTGACCGATATCGGCGCCAGCCGCCAGATGCAGCCGACGGATGTGCGCGCCCTGCTCGCGCGCGGTCCGCTAACGGCTGATGAGGCGCTCCAGGCAAAGCTTATCGATCATGTCGGATACGCCGACGAGGTGGTCGCCGCCGCGAAGAAAGCCGCCGGCGGCGCCGGCCCAACCGTGCCCCTGTTCGATTATTTCCATCAGGCGGTGCGCGAGAACGGCGGCAAGGCCAATATCGCCCTTATCTATGAGGTGGGGGACATCGATCGCGTTTCTGGCCCGATCGATCCGCAAGACCAGGAACGCGGTCTCGACACCGGCAACGCCGTCATCCAGGGTTTCTATAAGGCCATCGCCAACCCCGATATCCATGTCATTGTTTTCCGGGTCGACAGCCCCGGCGGGTCGGTATCCGGCTCGGAATCGATCCGTCGCCTGGTGGTCGAGGCCAAGCAGGCCGGCAAGAAAGTGGTCGTCTCGATGGGCAACGTCGCGGCTTCCGGCGGGTACTGGATTTCCACCGACGCCGATAAGATCGTCGCCGAGCCCGCGACTCTCACCGGTTCTATCGGCGTGTTCACCGGCAAATTCGTGGTCGGCAAGGGACTCGCGGATTTGGGGGTCACGACCGACCGCACGACCGGCGGCCCTTTCACCGGCCTCAACTCACAAGT
>CAJCJC010000290.1 GCA_903970575.1 Alphaproteobacteria bacterium | reverse complement strand
ATGTGCGCCTCCCGCTGGAGGTGATCGGCGGCAAGGCGCCGGCGGGCGCGGCATCGCCGCTGGAGCTGATAAAGCTTGTCGGCCTCTCGGGCTTCGAGGACGCGCGCCCGTCGCAGCTTTCGGGCGGCATGCAGCAGCGCGCCGCCATCGCCCGCGCCTTGGTGCTGGCGCCGGGCATCCTGTTGCTGGACGAGCCGTTCGGCGCGTTGGACGAGATATCGCGGCACCGGATGAATATCGAATTGCTGCGGATATGGGCCGAAACCGGCACGACCGCGCTGATGGTGACTCACTCCATCCAGGAGGCGGTGTTCATGGCGGACACCGTGTTCGTGCTCGCCGCCCGCCCCGGACGCATCGTCGATACCGTCACGATAGACGCCGCGCGCCCCAGGCGCCTGTCGCAAATGAACGCCCCCGCCTTCACGGCGGCGGTGGACCGGGTGCGCGGCAGCCTTTTCGGCGATCAGGTCGGCATGCTGAACGACGACTAGTCGTAAAACTCCGGCGCCAGGCGGGTCTGTTGAATGGCGACGGGGTCGTGGAACAGGATCATGCGCCCGTCGCGCTCCGCGGTAATCCGCTTCAGCCTGCGGATGGAAGCCAGGGCCGCCGCGTCGTCGCAGCTTTCGCCCGGCAGGATTTCCCGGTCGAAATTTTCCTGAAGATCGCCGGCGTCGAATGGCAGGATGACCGACCCGCTGTTGGGCAACTCGATCACCGCCGATTGATGCCCCTCTGTATGGCCGCGCGTATCCAGGAGCGTCAGGCCGGGCTGCGCCTCCCAGTCGCCGTCCATCGGACGCCAATTGAGCGCGGGATCGTCATAATCGTCCTGGATATAGGCAAAGCTGGTTTGGCCCCCGAACGCGAAGTCAAGCTCCCGCCGCTGGATCGAAATCCGCGCATGCGTGAAATGGCGCAGATAGCCAGAATGATCGAAATGCAGATGCGACAGGATCACATGCGACACGTCGCCAAAGCCGATGCCGATCTCCGCGAACTGGCGCTCCATCTCGTGCTCGGCGCGGACGATGGGTGGCGTGATGCCATGGTCGAGGTAATGGGTTCGCAGCCGCGCCGGCTCCCGCAGGTTGCGGGGGTTGACGCCGCAATCCAGCAGCACCCATCCCGTCGTGGTGTAAAGCAGATAGGCGCAAATCGGCTCGCTCAGAATAAACCGCCCGCCGAGGTCGCGGGTCGAAATCGTTTTCGGAATAATCTCGAAGCCGCAGAGCAGCACATAGAGCCGGCGGATGGTCGTCATGCGTATCCTCCGCCGACACAAAAAAGCACCGCGTCACAAGCGGTATAGTCCATAAATTGAGACGCCATTTTCAGGGAGATCATGTCGTGCAAGCCAAAATTCTGAGCGCGAACCCGCGCGCCTTGAGCGAGGATGACCTGACGCTCGCCCGCGCGCCAGCCCCCGGCGAAATTCCCCTGATCGATTTCGGGCCGTTCCTCGCCGGCGACGACGCGGCGCGGCGGCGCGTGGTCGCCGAAATCGCGGAGGCGAGCGGGAGCATCGGTTTTTTCACCCTTGTCGGTCATGGCGTGCCGCTTGAACTGATCGACGCCATATTCGCCCAATCCGCCGCTTTCTACCATGCGCCCGCGTCCCTGCGGGAAAGCGTGGCCGCGACCGATGACTGGTTCCGGGGCTGGTTGCCGCAACCAGCCGCCGGTTCGGCCGCCAATAACAGCCGCATGTTCGAGCAATTCCGTTTCCAGGCCGAATGGACGCCGCGCGGCGCCGCTTATGACCATCTCTACAGCCTGCCCATGAAATGGCCCAAGGGCTTGCCGGGTTTTCGGGAAACTTGCATGGCCTATTACGACGCCGTGTCCGGGCTGGGACGCATGCTCTTGCAGGCTTTCGCGCTGGGGCTCGGCCTTCCCGAGGACAGGTTCGAGCGGTATTACGCCCAGCCGCTGACGCAGGCCAATCTGCTCTATTATCTCCCCCTTCCCGACGGCGCCGCCGCGGAAATGTCGAACATGGTCGCGCACACGGATTCCCCGCCGCTCGCGATTCTGGCCCAGGATTCCAATGGTGGCCTTGAGGTTTGTCGGCGCGATGGCGAATGGATCTCGGCGCCGCCGGTCGCGGGCGGATTCACCGTCAATATCGGTAACATGATGATGTGGTGGTCTAACGGCCGTTATGTCTCCACCCCGCACCGGGTCAAAAACCGGCGCGGCCGGGAGCGGTTCTCGATCCCGCTCTTCGTCGTGCCCGACCGGGATATAGTGGTCGAGCCCTTGCCCGAACTGCTCGCCCCAGGCGAGGCGCCGGCATTTCCCCCTATCCATGTGGGGGAGCACATGGCGCAGTATTACAAGACGCGGAAGCCGGCGGCGTGACGCTTCATGATATTGCGCCTCCCGCCGGAAGGCTGCCGGATGCGATTGAACACAGAGGCGCGGATATGACCGAGGCTCTGTCCGAACAGAATGTTATTTCCGGCCAGATCGTTGATTCGGCGTTCGCGGTTCACTCGACGGGGGCTCAGGGTCGAACGACAGGTCTCCCTTCCAGTCATCTATCGAAATACCCGCATAATTCCGCGTCTCCGCGTCTCTGCGCCTTCGCGTTTCAAATCTTTGAGCTTCCGAGCCAGTCAAGCCTGAGAGTTCATGTGCGGTAATCGGGTGTTCGTGAGAACTCTGGAGGGAATATGTTGAAAAACAGAAACGCGGCCGATCCGCGGGCCGACCGGGTCGATCGGGAAACATTGCCGATTATCGATCTGTCCCCGCTCTTCGGAGATGACCGGGCCGCGAGACAAGACATGGCGCGCGACATCCGGGATGCTTGCGTGCGGAGCGGCTTTTTTTACGTTGTCGGGCATCGCGTACAAGCTGATTTGATGAGTGGAATTATGGACGCCGGTCGCGCTCTGTTTGCGCTCGGCGCCGATGAAAAGCAGGCTATCGCCTCGCCGCCGCCGTTCGGCCGGGGCTATGCGATGATGGGCGGGCGTGCGTTGAGCGGGGGCGCCTATAAAGCGGTCAAGGAAGAGTTCTACGCCGGTCGAGACTATCCGGTGGACGAAACAGGCCCGAATTTGTGGCCTGCCGCGCTCCCCGAGTTTCGGGTTACGGTCGAGAGATACATCGAGGCCATGCATGAGCTCGCCGAGCGGCTGATGGTTGGCGTCGCGCTCTCGCTCGATCTGCCCGAGTACCATTTTGCTGCGTTCTGCGATCAGCCATTGGCTCTGCTCAGGCTCGTGCGCTACCCGGAGGAAGGCGCGGAAGCCGGAGCGCATACGGATTTCGGCGCGCTGACCCTGCTTCTACAGGATGGCGCGGGCGGTCTTCAGGTGTTCGACCGAGAAACCGACGGTTGGATTCACGCGACGCCGATTTCGGGGAGTTTCGTCGTTAATGTCGGCGACCTCATCGAGCGCTGGACGAACAAACTTTATCGGTCGACCCCCCATCGTGTCGTGCATCCGCCAGGCGTCGCCCGGCTCTCGGTCCCCTTTTTCTTTACCGGCGCCGCCGACTATCCGATCGCTTGCCTACCCACCTGCGTAAAGGATGGCGAAACGCCGATTTACCCGCCGACGACGCCACGACTCCACGAAAGCGAGCGACGACGGGCTCAAGGGTTTTGATGCGGAGGAAGCGAGCGCCATGAAATCGCTTCCGCCACCAGCACATGAAAGACGGCGCCTCCTAGCGGAAGCGCCGTTTCCATTGCGTTGGCTCTCGAAATTACGACATCGCGCCGCCATAGACGATGGTGACGCGCCGGTTTTGCGGCTCGCGCACGCCGTCCTTGGTCGGGACCAGAAGGTCGGTCTTTCCCTTGGCCACGATCTCGATCTCGCTCGACTTGATCCCCATTTTTTCGAGTTCGGCCGCCACCGATTCCGCCCGGCGACGGGACAGGCGCATGTTGTAGGCGTCCGAACCGACCGTGTCCGTATGGCCGGTGACGATCAGTTCGGTCGCCTTGGCCGGAGCCGCGTTCTTGGCCGCCTGATCGACGATCGCGACCGCTTGCGGGGTCAAATCCGACTTGTTGAAGTCGAAGAAGACCATATAGCTTTTGGCCACCGACGGGGCGGCCGCGACGGGCGGCGGCGGGACATAGGCTGCCGGAACCGGCTCGGCCGCCTTTGGACCACCGAAGCGGTATATGGCGGTGACCCCGGCCGTCGTCGGACGGTAGGACAGGTTATAATAAAGCGGCGACCCTGGGATATCGTGCTCCTTGGACAGGAACTCTTCGCTGTTCGTAAGATTGTTAGCGAAGGCCGAGATGTTCCAGTCGTCGAAGGTGACGCCAACGCGCAGCGACAGCGAACTGATCGCCCCGGCGGCGGGGATGCCGGGATCGTACCCGAAGGTCCTTGGGTCTACCGAGGGCGTGCGGCTGTGGAAGGTGTAATCGACGCGCGAATAGGCATCGATGTCGCCCAGAACCTTGAAGTTGTATTGGCTCCAGACCGCCAGATTCAGCGGCGGGCCGCCAATGCGGTCGCCCTTTACGAAGATGATCGCCGCGCTGCCGCCTTTGTTGGTCTGGTCGACCGTCGTCGAATTATAGCCGACGCTGCCACCGACCGAGAGCGCGTCCGTAACCAAGACGCGCGCCTGTAAATCTCCACCCTCGCTGGTGGCGGACCCCAGATTCGCGACATAGGTAAAGCCGCAGGTCGGCAATCTGACATTCTGCTGAATGCCCGACCAGTCGATGTAATAGGCGCTGGCGTCTATCCGCACGCGGCCGCCAAAGAACGCGTCCTTGGCGCCCGCTTCATAGCTCCAGACCGAATCCGAGTTATAGGTTTGCGGACTTCCATTGGTTAGCCCCAGCGTTGTGAGGTCCTTTCCGCAGAAAGACTGCGGCACGGTTTCCTGCGCGCCGCCGGGCCTGAAGCCCTTCGACGCCGTGGCGTAAATGAAGTTCGCCGGATCGATCTGATAGGAGATGCTGAATTTCGGCGTGACCGGCGTTTCTTGCTCGGCGCCGCTGTTATGCGTGACGCCGCCATTGATCACGCCGTCGGCGTTATAGACATAGTTGTACTTTGTGTTGGAAACGCGCAATCCGGCGGTCAGCTTAAGGCCGTCATAGAGATTGACGTCGATATTGCCATAACCCGAAATCTGCTCGTCATAGCCGTCGATCCACTGGCGCTGACCCAGAATGCCGTTGATCAGCGTGGGTCCGAAGATAGAAAGCTGGCCGTTGCCGAATAGGGATTGCTGGCTCTGCTTATCCCAGGAATAGAACGCGCCCGCGGTCCACACGATGAGGGCGTCCTTATCGTTGGACTGGACGCGCAATTCCTGGGTTACGTCGCGCTGATTGATATCCAGGCCAACCACCGAGGGAACGTCCGTCGGGCCATAAAAGTACGGGTCTCCATGGACGAGCGGACCGATGTAGCCGTAGATAAGCCCGCCCAGATAATCCGAATAATCGAGCGTTTCCTGCTGCTGCCGGGCAAAATACGACGTATTGGAAATGATCGACACGTCATCGAGATCGTACTCGATCTTCAGCGCGGGAAGGCCGAACTGATCGCGCGATGGTTGCCCGATGCGGGCGGCCTGAGCGAATTGATCGGCGTTCGGATTGCTCAGCGTGTTCCAGTACTGATCGCGGTCATGCGCATAGACGTTCTGATAGTAAATCGACGGCGTGATCTTCAGCCCGTCGATCGGTTCCCACAGAAACGCAACCGTTCCGACGGTGGAAATGTCATAATTGGCGTTCGCCTGGATCAGCGCGCCCGTGGCTGGAGAATCATGGTCGATATAGCCGCCATCGTTGCGGCCCCAGCCGCTGACGCGGAAACCGAGCTTGTCCTGCACGATTGGGCCGCCGACCGCGAGGCCAGCCTCATAGCTTGGATCGCCGTTGACGGTATCGGCGATTTCGCTGCGGAAATAGCCGGTATAATCCGTAACGCTCGCCTGTGGCGTCAGGAAACGAATCGCGCCGCCTTCCGCGCCCGCGCCGAACAAGGTTCCCTGCGGACCACGCAAAACCTCTACTCGGTCCAAATCGAAGATCTTGGGGTAGGGGTTGGATGAGAAATAGCCGATATTCCGGGTCTGCACCGGCGTGTCGTCGATATAAATGCCAGTCGTCGCCGCGCCCACATCGGAAGAGATGCCGCGGATCGAGATGTCGGAGATGTTGTTGCCCGCGGAGCCCGTCGTATGGGTGAAATAAATGTCCGGAGTCAGGCGGGCGAGATCGTCGATCTGCTTAATCCCCTGCTCGTCCATCTGGGCCTGGCTATAGGCGGTAATGGTGATAGGCACACGCTGAATGTCTTCCGCTCGGCGTGTCGCGGTGACCGTGATCTCCTCCAGTTCCGGGGCCGCGCCGGCGGAAACGTCGGGCGCCGACGTTTGGGCGCCGGCAAGGCCGGTCGTCAGGATGGCCGCGGCGCCGGCCAGCAATGCCGCGCGGCGACTGGCGCG
>CAJCJC010000289.1 GCA_903970575.1 Alphaproteobacteria bacterium | reverse complement strand
TCGCGTTTTCGACCCTGCCGATCGCGCTGCGGACCGAGGCGTCGGGATTTTACGCGCTTATGCGCAATGTCGGCGGCGCGATCGGCATTTCCATCGTCATTTCCCGCCTGTCGGAGTTGACGCAGTTGAACCATGCCCATCTTGGTGGGTTCATGACGCCGTTCAATCGTGTGGCGTCGCCCGTCGGAGTCTCCGCGCAAGCGGCGCTGAAGCTGCTAAACCTCAGCGTGACGCAGCAAGCGGGCATGGTCGCCTATGTAAATGTCTTCAGGCTTCTGGCGATCCTCAGTATCGTCTTTACGCCGTTGCTTTTGCTGATCCGCGTCAACCGACAGCCGGCGCCGACGGACGCCGTGGCGGCGGCCGCACATTGAGCGGGCGGGCCGCGACGGGCGATCCGATGAGCGAATTCCGCGACGCGGCCGCTTGACGCGCCGTGCGCCGGAAACAGTTCTTCGGCATGTCCGATGAACACGCACCCGCGATCGTCTGGTTTCGCCAGGATCTTCGCCTTGACGACAATCCCGCGCTGACCGAAGCGGCCAGAAGGGGACCCATCATTGGGGTCTTCATTCTGGACGATGACGCGCCGGGTCGATGGCGCTGGGGCGGCGCCAGCCGTTGGTGGTTGCACCACAGCCTATCGAGCCTGGAGGTAGCCCTGCGCGCCCGAGGCGTGCCCTTGGTTCTGAAGCGCGGGCCGGCGTTGACCCTACTGCCCGAACTCGCCCAGGCGCATGGCGCCAGATCGGTCACCTGGAACAGGCTCTACGAGCCGTTCGCCGTTCAGCGGGACACCGCGATCAAGAACGCGCTGACCAAGGCGGGCATACGCGCGGACAGTTTCGCCGCCAGCCTGATCGCGGAACCCTGGGTGCTAAAGACCCAGAGCGGTTCTCCCTTTCAGGTGTTTACCCCATTTTGGAAGGCCCTGCGCGCAGGCGTAACGCCGGATCGGGCCCATCCGACCCCGCAATTCGACCAATCGTTGAGCACCCCCGCGAGCGAGGAACTGGCGGACTGGGGGTTGCAGCCACATAAGCCGGATTGGGCCGGCGGCCTGCGAAAAACCTGGACCCCTGGAGAAGATGGCGCTCGAACGAGGCTCGCGAGGTTTGTCGACGAGATTGCCCAATCTTACAAGGATCGCCGCGATATCCCCGGCGTCGAGGGCGTCTCCAGGCTTTCTCCGCACCTTCACTGGGGCGAGATATCGGTACGTCAGGTCTGGAAGACGGTGGAGAACGCCGTGGGGCCGGCCGGAGAGCCGTTCCTTCGAGAACTCGCCTGGCGGGAATTCGCGCATCACCTGCTGTGGCAATTTCCCGAATTGCACGAAAAGCCGTTCAGTGAAAAATTCGCCGCGTTTCCGTGGCGGGAAGACCAAGCCTCGCTTCAACTTTGGCGGGAGGGCCGAACCGGTTATCCGATGGTGGACGCGGGGATGAGGCAGCTGTGGCAAACTGGCTGGATGCACAATCGCGTCCGGCTGGTCGCGGCCTCGTTCCTGGTCAAGCATCTGCTGATTTCCTGGCGACGCGGCGAGGACTGGTTCTGGGATACGCTCGTCGACGCCGATCTCGCCAATAATGCGATGAACTGGCAATGGATCGCTGGATCGGGAGCGGACGCCGCGCCATATTTCCGCATCTTCAATCCGGTCCTCCAGGGGGAGAAATTCGACCCCGACGGCGATTACGTTCGCCGTTTCATACCCGAACTCGGCAAACTGCCCAATGAATGGCTGCATAAGCCTTGGCTGGCCCCCGCGGAGATACTGGCGAAGGCGGGGGTCGATCTCGGCGGCAATTACCCGCGCCCGATCGTGGATCATGTCGAGGCCCGTCAGCGCGCCTTGGACGCACTGGCGCAATTGAGTCGATGACAGGAGCCCTTCGGCATGCTTAGCCCGCACCGTCATGACGCGTCCAAGCGTCGCAATTAACGCTCAGCGAAAACAAGAACAGTAAAAACATAACGCAGACGGACTATGAAGGGCTGGCATTGTGTCGCCGCCTGTCGCATATCATGCGCGTTTGCATAAGTCGGGGCCAAACGGCCCGTCCTGGAGTTCCTTTTATGCCGTATATCGTTACTGAAGCCTGCATTAAGTGCAAATACACGGACTGCGTTGAAGTTTGCCCAGTGGACTGCTTCTACGAGGGCGAGAATATGCTTGTCATCCACCCAGATGAATGCATCGATTGTGGGGTCTGCGAACCGGAATGCCCAGTCGAGGCCATTGTGCCCGATAGCGATCCCAAATCGGAGGCGCTCGCCGAGATTAACCGCGAATTTTCCGAATTGTGGCCAAATATAACGCGGAAAAAGGCCGCGCCCGCCGATGCCGATTCCTGGAAAGACGTGCCCGACAAATATGCGACGCATTTCAGCCCCGCGCCTGGCGGTAAGAACTGAACAGACCGAAATGATTCCGCTAGGCGCTGTCGACGTATCGAACAAAGCCTAGGATCAACACCCGAGCGGTTGAAAGTTTCCACGCATTTTTTTGGCAAGCGTTGCTTTCTTGTAACACAACCGTTTTCCTGGTATATTCGGCGTTTAGGGTTGAACGTGAGGTCTCGTCCGATGTCGGACGCGGCGAATGCGCGTTGTGTGCTTTCACCATACCGTCCGGACATTTTCCAATAGTTTGACGATTGGAAATTTATGCGCTCGACCTCTTCGCAAGGGCAAGGATACGCTTAGTCTATGTCACAAAAACTTGATTTCGTTGCGGGCGATCTGGTCGTTTATCCGGCGCATGGGGTCGGAAAAGTCGATGGCGTTGAAACCCTGACGGTCGCCGGACAGTCTGTCAGCCTTTATGCGATCACGTTCGAAAAAGAACGTATGAAACTCAAGATCCCGGTCGATAAGGCAAAAACCTCCGGGCTTCGGCGTCTCAGTTCAAAAGACCGCCTGAAGGCCGCGCTCGATACGCTTCAAGGTCGCGCTCGCGTCCGGAGAACGATGTGGAGCCGTCGCGCTCAGGAGTACGAAGCCAAGATTAACTCTGGCGACCCGGTTTCCATAGCCGAAGTGCTGCGTGACCTTAGACGCAACACCGAGCAGGCCGAGCAATCTTATAGCGAGCGCCAAATCTATCAGGCCGCGCTTGAACGTCTGGCCCGCGAACTGGCGGCGGTCGAAAAAATCGACGAAGCGCGCGCGGCGGAGCGGCTTGAGGCTGTACTGGGCAAAGCGGCCTGAGTTTCGGTTGGGCTTTTGACCGTAAGGCGGTATACGCTTCACGAAATCATCGGGCCTCGTCAATTCTTATCCTATGGTCGGACGGCGGCGGGGAGTAAACTTACTCCATTATGAGTCGCTGTCCGATCATTCCACCTTGACTAACCTTTCCAGCCTGGGCTGCCCACGGCGGGTGTGGGCGGTGGCCGCTTGTCGTGGGTCGATCGAACGATTGATTCAGATTCACATATCTATCGCGGAGCGCTTCGTCGCGGGAGATCGCCTCCTATATTTCGGCGATTATTTAGGAAACCGCGACTCCGCGCGCATCATCGATGAGTTGCTTGCTTTCCGTCGGTATCTGCTGTCGATGCCCAGCATGATTTCCAGCGACTTCGTTTATCTGCGCGGCGTTCAGGAAGAGATTTGGAGCAAGCTGCTGCAAATCCAGTTCGCCCCCAATCCAGGCGAAGTCCTGAAATGGATGCTGGAACGGGGCGCCGCTGAAACCATCACGGCTTATGGCGGCAGTCCCGACGAAGGGATTATCGCAGCCCGGGAAGGCGCGATCGCCATAACAAAATGGACGAACGGCCTGCGCGATGCGATGCGTCACCAGGCCGGTCACGATAAACTCATGAGCGTGCTGCGACGCGCGGCGTTCACCGAAGCGAAGGAGGATGGGCAGTTGCTGTTCGTCCATGCTGGGCTTGATCCATCTCGATCGCTTTCCGAGCAGGGCGACAGTTTCTGGTGGTCGGCGAGTGACTATTCCAAGCTGAAAAGCCCGTTTCAAGGCTTCAAACGAATTTTCCGCGGGGCCGATCCCGCAGGAGGCGGACGGGTGCTGGATGGTTACGCGATAACCCTGGACGCAGGAAATCGGGAATCCGATCCGTTGCTTGCCGTAGCGATCGGATCGAACGGCGATATCATGGAGATTATCGAGGCGTAAGCGGCATTCGCGTGATTAAAACCCGCGATCCTTGTAATCCGGTCTTTCACGCGCGCCGTATAAGCATTCGGATGTATCGCGCAATGCGACTAATGGGCCAAAAAGGCCCGATGAGGTGTTGAAATGGCAAGTCTGGTGGATCCGGTCACGCAGCGCGCAAACCTCGACTACATCAAGACCGCGATGCGGCAGCCTATGCTCGAACGCGATCACGAGTTCGCGTTGGCGAAAAAATGGCGCGAAGACGGGGATGAGAAAGCGCTTCATGCTCTTGTGGGTTCCTACACGCGACTGGTTGTCTCCGTCGCGTCGCGTTTTCGCAATTATGGCTTGCCGATGGGCGATTTGATCCAGGAGGGCAATGTCGGCCTTATGCAGGCGGCGGCGCGTTTCGAACCTGGCCGCGAAGTTCGTTTTTCAACCTACGCGACGTGGTGGATTCGGTCGGCGATGCAGGATTATATCCTGCGCAATTGGTCCATCGTTCGTACGGGGACAACGGCGGCCCAGAAATCGCTCTTCTTCAACCTTCGCCGACTTCGGGCCAAAATCGAGGATAAAGGTCAGCCGCTCTCCGATACCGGGCGGCAATGGATCGCAGACCAGCTGAACGTGGCGTTGAGCGAGGTCAAGGAGATGGAGGGGCGGTTCGCCGGCGCGGATCAGTCGCTCAACGCCCCGCTCAGAATGTCCAGCGAGGACGAAGTGCAAGATTTCCTGCCCGACGCAGGACCTAATCCCGAGGACGTCGTCATCGGATTGCGGGATGCGGAAACACGTTCGAAGTGGCTCGCGGAGGCCATCAGCGATTTATCGCCCCGCGAACAGACGATCATACGGCAGCGCCGGTTGATGGACGAAGCGGTGACGCTCGAGCATCTTGGAAAAGAGCTTGGCGTCAGCAAGGAGCGCGTCCGGCAACTCGAGCAGCGCGCGCTGAATAAATTACGTCTGTCGATGATGCGAAAGGTGGAAACGCCGTCCGACCTGTTGGCCGACGAGTAACGTTACTGGGCTATCTTTACCTGCTGACCGGCTTGAACCCTATCGCCCGGCGACAAGCCGTTCAATGCGCGAAAGGCGTTTTCCCGATCGCCGGAGACAGCCATTCGCTTCGCCAGGCTCTCAACCGTGTCGCCGGATTTCGCCGTCAGCACTTTGAGTCTCAGCGGTGGAAAACGCACCAGATCGTTTGGCGCGACGGCGCGAAAACTGTTTAGGATCGCCGACAAGACGGTCTCGGCGTCGGCTTGATTCCCACCAGGCCCGATCGAAATAAATCGATACACGAGCGATGGGGACCAGCCGATAACGGCGACGCGGGCGCCAACTTCTCCTCGATCGGCGGAAAGGCGCGCGCTTGCGATCACGCCAGACCGGCCGTTGACCACCATCGACGCCGCCCGGGAGAGAAGGTTCCCGGCCATCCAGACATCGGTCAGGTAATCGTACGTGGTCGCCGCCGCGCCAGGAGTGGCGCTGGTCATGATGAAAGCGGCGCCGTCCGCGCGTACTCCGATGAGGGCCGATGGCATTTTCCGGAGGGAGAACCCGCTTGGGATTTGGAACAGAAACCCAGCCTTGGGATGTATGAAGATGCCCCCCCTTGCATATCCCTGGTCCGGCGGGTCACCTTCGATCATGCCGTCGATAGCGTGCAAATAGGGGTTCCGCCCGACATTAAAGGCGGCTTGATAACGGCCCGCCAAATCCAAGGCGCGGTCCACGCGCTCGGACAGCAAGGGATGCGTGGCGCCATACGCGACGGAAGCCTCGGCCTCGTTCTTCCCGCTCGCCGCGGCGCGATCGATGGCGCCCAGAATCTTGGCGAGGCCATGGGGATCGAAGCCCGCCGCCGCTTCGATCCTTACCGCGAACGCATCCGCGTCAAACTCCTGCCGCGCGGAGAATTCCAGGCCGGTCTTGGGATGGGCCGCGATCCCCGCCCAGGCCGCGAAGCCGGCGAACGCGCCGTTTAGCGCATCGCGCAAACCATCGAACCGCCGACGCCGCGCCTGATCTCCCGCAACGACATGACCGATCTCATGGCCCAAAACGCCGGCGACTTCGCAATCGCTTTCACCAAGGGCGAGAAGACCGCGCGTCACGAAGATAGCCCCGCTCGCCGTCGAGAACGCGTTGACCGCCCGGCTATCGAGGACCGCGAATCTGAAATCGATGTCGGGGCGCCCGCTTTGGGCCGCAAGCCTTCGGCCCAGAGCGGCCAGCCATGCATTCAATTTCTCGTCGGCGTAAAGGCCGCCGTAATCATCGACGATGCTAGCGTAGGCTTGGTCCACAGGCGGCGCGGGACCGGCGCGATCGGATATGCCCCGCTGCTCGGCGCATCCCGACAGCAGCAGGACGATGGCGGCCAACACTCGGATTGGCCGCGCCAAAACGATGCTCGACGATTCTCTGGTTAGAGGCCGTCCCCGCCACATAAAAGATCGATAGCCCCCCAACGGCGACTCGAAGCCATGTCATTATGCGAAGTTTACAGCTTGGGCGCCGGGCCTTCAGCGGATAAAACGATCGCCGATCGCGGCCTTTTCGCCCGAGAGCCCCAGAAGGCTTGGCGGGCATCGATCCGCGCCGTAAGGTCCAAGGCGATCTCGCCATGGCACCGAAATGACGCGCATTCCCTTCTATCCCTCGATCGAGCCTTATCGTTCCGGCCGGCTTAAGGTCGATATCCTGCACGAGCTTTATTGGGAGGAATCCGGTTCACCGACCGGCCTGCCCGTCGTCTTCCTGCATGGCGGACCGGGCGCGGGCGCGTCGCCGGCCCATAGGCGCTTTTTCGATCCAAAGCGCTATCGGATCGTGATCTTCGACCAGCGCGGCGCGGGCCGCTCCACGCCACTGGGCGAGACATTGGACAACGATACGCCGCACCTGGTCGCAGACATTGAAAAACTTCGAACGCATCTGGCCATCGAGAGCTGGTTCGTCTTTGGCGGTTCATGGGGTTCGACGCTCGCGTTGGCCTACGCGAAGGCGCATCCGGCCCGCGTACGTGGACTGATGCTCCGCGGCATCTTCCTGATGCAGCCGAGCGAGATCGATTGGTTCCTCTATGGGATGCGCACCGTATTCCCCGAAGCCTGGGACCGCTTCGCCCGTTTTGTGCCGGAGGCCGAACGCGGCGACCTGCTGACCGCCTATGCGCGCCGGCTGAACGACCCCGACCCGGCCATTCGGGTGCCGGCCGCCAGATCCTGGAGCGTGTATGAGGGCTCATGCTCCACCCTGATGCCCAACCCCGAGGTGCTGTCCACATCGGGCGAGGAACGCCACGCCGTCGGACTGGCGCGAATAGAGGCGCATTTCTTCATTAACAGCCTGTTCGAACCGCATGACGCGCTGCTGCGGGACCTTCAGGCGATCCGCCACATTCCAGCGGTGATCGTGCAAGGCCGGTATGACATGGTCTGCCCCATCGTGTCAGCCGACGCGTTGCATAAGGCGTGGCCCGAGGCCGAGTATATCGTCGTGCCCGACGCCGGCCATTCGGCCTTGGAGCCTGGCATCCGCTCGGCGTTGATCGACGCCACCAACCGTTTCGCCGACGACGCCTACGGCGCTTTGCGTCGTCTTGCGCGATAAACGGGGGCCTTGCGCCGTTTTGCGCGATAACATCGCGGGTTTCGCGCCCCTCTTGCTCTCGCGCGCCCGCCATGATTTCGTCCGCCGCCATGAAGAAAATACCGAAAAGGGATAAGCGCTTATGACCGGGATCAGAACATTGGAGGGAGTCGATGTCGCGGGAAAGCGCATCCTTCTGCGGGTCGATCTCAACGTGCCGATGCAGGATGGCATGGTGACGGATACAACACGGATCGACCGCCTGGCGCCAACCATCAAGATGCTGACGGATCATCATGCGCGGGTCATATTGCTGTCGCATTTCGGCCGTCCCAAGGGATATAACGCGAAAGAGTCGCTGGCCCCCTTGGTCTCCACGATCGCCGGTCGGCTGGGGCGGCCAGTGGCCTTCGCCGAGGATTGCATCGGCCCAGTCGCCGAGGACGCGGCCGCGGCGCTTCGCGACGGCGGAATCCTGCTGCTCGAAAATCTCCGTTTCCATTCCGGCGAGGAGGCGAACGATCCGGAATTCGCGGCTTCCCTGGCGAGGCTTGGCGATATCTATGTCGACGACGCCTTCTCCACCGCGCATAGGGCCCATGCCTCCATCTCGGGCGTCGCGGCGCTGTTGCCGGCCTACGCGGGGCGTTGCATGGAGGCTGAACTCATCGCGCTCGACAAGGCGCTGGGCAACCCTAACCATCCGGTGGCGGCGATTGTCGGCGGATCGAAGATCTCGACCAAGCTCGATTTGCTCGGCAATCTGGTCGGCAAGGTCGATCTGCTGGCGCTCGGCGGCGGCATGGCCAACACGTTTCTGGCGGCGCGCGGGATCGGCGTCGGCAAATCGCTGTGCGAGGCCAATATGCTGGATCAGGCGCGGGCGATCGAGGCCGCGGCCGCAA
>CAJCJC010000288.1 GCA_903970575.1 Alphaproteobacteria bacterium | reverse complement strand
CGACGATTCGCGGGGCCATTTCTCCGGGTCCAAAAGATTGGGGAAATATCCGTGGAAATCCTCGGTCACGGTTAGCGTGTCAGGGCCGAACACGGCCCATTTCATCAGAAATGGCTTGCCGCCGGGAACCGCCTGTCCCGTGGTCACGATGCCCGGAAGCGCCGGCGGCTGGAGTGTCGAAGCGATGATCCAGTTGTAAGGATCGTTCGCGACATCGACGACACGGACCCGTTCGTTCGTATAGGGATTATCCCATTCCTCGAGAATCTGCCCGGTTGCGTTATCGGTGTAGAAGACCGCTTCCTTGCACATGCGCTGATAGCTGCCATCGGCCTGGCGCAGAACGCGAATGGTGCTGAATACCTCGAAACCGAAGAGGGGGCGCACGGCTTCTCCCGGTCGCACGCCGGTCACCACGCCGGTACAATGGCCATAGACCTGCTCGCCGTTGGTGTCGCCCTGCAGCCGCGCGGCGGCTTCGCGATTCCAGACCGGATCGTCAAAGCGCGCGGGCTCGCGGTCGACCGGCGTGGCCGCGCCGGCTTTGCCGGCCCCGGCCATCAACGCGGCGGACGCAATGGATGCGGCGCCGGCCCCCAGCAGCAGGCGTCGGCTCGTCAGGAAAGGGTCGTTCGGTTCGGACATGATGTGCGTTTCCTATCGCTTCGGGAATTGTTGATAACGGCTCCTACCCCAGAACGTCCAGGATTTGCACGACCGCGTTCTCGGCGGTTTCGCAGGCGCCCTCGATGCCGGCGTGCACGCGGGACAGATGCTCGCCGGCGAAATAAAGCCGTCCCACGGGTTGCCCGATGACATCCGCGTAGGGCGCGAGATCGCCGGGGCCGAAATAGGCGACATGGCCCTTCGCGAACGGGTAGGTCGACCAGTTATGGATATGCGCCACCTCGACCTGGCCGGCGGCGGCGGGGCGCAGGCGAACCAATTCCGCCAAGGCCCGCGCGCCAAGCTCCTTGGGCGTCAACTTGTTCAGCGGCTCGACGCCCCGTCCGTTGATCGAGGCGAGGAGAACGCCTTTCGGGTCCAGGGTCGACGGCAGATGGCCGAAGAATTCGAACGGCCCATCGGTCCACATCGTGCCCGACAAACCGTCTTTTTCCCAGAAGGGCTCGCGGAACCGGAAGAAAATCTGAATCGTGCCGACATAGCGTTGGCGGCTCCACGCCGCCCGCTGATCCGGCGTCGCCGGACCATGGACCGGAATGTCCTTCATCACCGAAAGAGGGATCGTGCTGATGCACACCCGCGCCTTGTAATTCGAGCCGTCCTTGCACCTGACGGAAACGGAATCGGTTCCAGCCTCAATTCCGCTGACGATCTTGTTCAGCAGCACCGGCCGGGTCAGGGATGCCGCCATGGCGTCGGTCAGCGCGGAGGTGCCGCCCTCGACCACATCATAGGGGCCGTTTTTCGCTTCCCAGAAGTAATAATGCGTCTTTCGGAGGAAATCGAGCGCATTGGCGTCGTCCAGGTCGCGCGCGGCGATGGCGATATTCATCAATCGAAGCGCTTCGGGCGAGGCGCCCTGCATGGTGAAATATTGCCTGAGAGACATCTGGTCGATGTTTCTAAACTCCGGCTTGCGCCAGTCCTCAAGCCCGACAAGCGGATCGTTCTTCAGCAGATAATGGCCCTGGAGCTGAATGGGCTGAAAGGCCTTTTCGTCCGGGGCCAGGTGGTTCATGGGTGATTCCGCCCAGGGCGTGCCGGTTGGGCGCGCGCCGCCAATGCTGTTGGCGATCTGCCCGATGCGCGTCTCCGCCATCGCGCCCTTGGGCGGGTCGATCAGCTTGATGCCCAATTCGGCGGCGTTGCCCCGGACCCGGCCATAGCCAAAGCCGATCTGGGCCGCGCCAAGTTCGGGGCTGCCCGGCAGATCATGCGCGGTCCAGCACCGCCCGCCGACCCTGCCGCTGCCCTCGATCACCATAACCGAGACCCCCGCGCCTTGAAGCATGCGCGCGGCGTGAAGCCCGGCCATGCCGGCGCCTAAAATCAGCACATCCGCCGCCCCGCCGGCGGGCTCCATCGCCGCGCGCACAGGTGTCGCGGCGGTGGCGAAAGCGGCGGCCCCGATTTTAAGCGCCCCGCGTCGTGAAATTTCGCTTCTGTCGGTCATCGCTTCAATCCTTGGCGCCGCTGCCCTTGGCGCCGCTGCGTTGGGCGGATGGGCATGTTCAGGGCGCGGGGTTTGCGAGATAGGCGATGATCGCCGCCCGATCTTCCGGTTTGGGAAGGCCGCCGAACGCCATGCTGGTGCCCGGTACGACAGTGTTCGGGTCGGTCAGCCATCGATCCAGAATGGCCTCGGTCCAAACGAAATCCGTCGCCTTCATGGCGGGGGAGTAGGCATAACCTGGGAAACTTCCGGCTTTGCGACCTACCACGCCCCTCAGGTTCGGCCCGATCCTGCTAACGCCCGAATCCGAAATATCATGACAGGACGCGCAGCGCAGAAAGAGACGCTTGCCATGAAGACCGATCGCCGCGCCGTCACCGGAGGCCGGTTGCGCTAGGCAACCGCCGCCCAGGCCGGTCAAGCATGCGGTCATCAATGCGGCCACGGCGAGAAGAGATTTGAGGCTCACGATAGTCTTTTCCAGGGATTTGCGCATACGATCGAATGCTTGAGCATTTTCATGCGAAGAGGAAGATAGCCGCTGATTATGTCCGCATGTCGGACAACGCGCCAAACTCCCGTCGCGCATGAGATTTATCGCCGCCGTTACACCACACGATATTGGTCGGCATCCGAATGTCCGCATGCCGGACAAAGATGAATTCGTATACATCGCCGGAGGGCGCGTTTGATAATGTGGCAGCTCCAACGCGCCATTAGAGCGTGTGGAATATCGCGCCGCTCTCGCCAAAGGGTCGGCGCGCATCAAAGCTTTTTGAACTTAAGGGAGTATCGTCATGACGATCTTTGCAGCACCCC
>CAJCJC010000287.1 GCA_903970575.1 Alphaproteobacteria bacterium | reverse complement strand
CGCCAACGGCGACGCCGAAGTCGGGCAGATGCTGGCCCGCGCCATGGAGAAGGTTGGCAATGAGGGCGTGATCACGATCGAGGAAGCCAAGTCGCTCGAGACCGAACTCGACGTCGTCGAGGGCATGCAGTTCGATCGCGGTTATCTCTCGCCCTATTTCATCACCAACGCCGAGAAGATGGTCGCCGAGCTAGAGAACCCGTACATCCTTCTTCACGAGAAGAAGCTGTCGGGCCTGCAGCCGATGCTGCCGCTGCTGGAGGCGGTGGTTCAGTCCGGCCGTCCGCTGCTCATCATCGCGGAAGACATCGAGGGCGAGGCGCTCGCCACGCTGGTGGTCAACAAGCTGCGCGGCGGCTTGAAGGTCGCGGCGGTGAAGGCCCCGGGCTTCGGCGATCGCCGCAAGGCCATGCTGGAGGACATCGCCGTCCTGACCGGCGGCCAGGTGATCAGCGAAGATCTGGGCATCAAGCTTGAGAACGTGACCGTCCAGTACCTGGGAACCGCCAAGCGCGTTCGCCTGACCAAGGACGACACCACGATCATCGACGGCGCCGGCGCCAAGGCCGACATCGAGTCGCGCACCGCGCAAATCCGGGCGCAGATCGAGGAGACCACCTCGGACTATGACCGTGAAAAGCTGCAAGAGCGTCTGGCCAAGCTGGCCGGCGGCGTCGCGGTTGTCCGCGTCGGCGGCGCGACCGAGGTCGAGGTGAAGGAGCGCAAGGATCGCGTCGAGGATGCGATGCACGCGACCCGCGCCGCGGTCGAGGAAGGCGTCGTCGCCGGCGGCGGCGTGGCCCTGCTCTATGCCCGCAAGGCTCTCGACGGGCTGAAGCCGGCCAATGACGACCAGCGCCGCGGCATCGACATCGTGCGTCATGCCCTTCAGGCCCCCGTCCGTCAGATCGCCGAGAACGCGGGCGTCGACGGTTCGATCGTGGCTGGCAAGCTGCTCGACTCGACCGACACCAATTACGGCTTCGACGCGCAGAAGAACGAGTTCACCGACATGGTGAAGTCGGGCATCATCGACCCGGTCAAGGTCGTGCGCTCCGCGCTGCAATTCGCGGCCTCGGTCGCCGGCCTGCTCATCACCACCGAGGCGATGGTGGCCGAGAAGCCGGAAAAGAAAGCCCCCCCGATGCCGGGCGGCGGCGGAATGGGCGGCATGGGCGACATGGATTTCTAATCCGGTTACTCTGTTCGTTAGGTTCGAATGCGAAAGGCCGGAGGGGCGACCCTCCGGCCTTTTTTTGCTCGTCCGGTGGCAAATCATTGAAGAGGCGTGCGCCGATCAGTTTGAATCCGGCCCTGACAGCGCGGTTGATGACCTACGCCGCCACGCGTGACGCGTCAGATAAAGGACCTTCGCCAGCACTGCGACATCGCGGCCGTCTTGAAGGAATTGCGGTAAGTTTGAAGCGTATTCGGGCACATTGACTTGCGACAAGCCAATGCCATATTTTCCGTATTATGGCTTAAAAGGAAATCACGCCATGCATTCCGCTCACGCCAAAGTTTCAGACGCCGGGCGTCTTAGCATACCAGCCGACTTCCGCAAGGCGATCGGCCTGGAACGGGGGGGCGACGTCGTTGTCGAGTTGGATGGCCGCGAGTTGCGGATACGAACGGTCGATGAAGTCATAGACCGCGCACAGGAGATAACGCACCGTCTCTTGTCCGGAAAACCCGAGGGCACATTGGACGCCTTCCTGGCGGAGCGCCGCCGCGAGGCAAACACTGAGTGACCGTCGCTGTTCTCGACGCATCGGCGTTTCTCGCGATGCTGCTCCGTGAACCGGGCGCTGAAGTGGTGCGCGCGGTTCTGGCGAATTCGGCAATCAGCTCCGTCAACCTGACGGAAACAATTAGTTATTTTACCCGCAATGGCGCGACCGAAAAGGACATTCGGTCAGCGCTTGATCCGCTGCCAATACAATGTGTCAGTTTCGACCATTCGCAGGCTTATATTGCGGGACTCATGTTGCCGATCACGCGCTCGGCAGGTTTATCTCTTGGTGATCGCGCATGTCTGGCGCTTGCCGCGCATCTTGGCGTCAAAGCTCTAACCGCGGACCGCGCATGGCTTTCGCTCGGCAAGGCGATTGGCGTGGATCTGGAATTGATCCGCCCATAGAGGGTATCCCATCGTCCCCCTACGTGTCCGCAAGCCGGTCAGTGTCGCTTTTCGGTGATGGGAGCATCGACATCGCGCATATTCGCCGATAGGAAAAACCGATGCGAAAACTTCAGGGTAAGTAAATGGCCGGATCGGCAGGATTTTCGCGGGAACGGCTAAAGCGCCTGACCGCCGCGATGCAGCGTTATGTCGATGATGGCACGGTCGCCGGCGTGGTCACGCTTGTGCACCGCCATGGCGAGACGGTTCATTCCGATGCACTGGGCTGGCAGGACAAGGAGGCGGGGACGCCGATCCGCCGCGATACGCTGTTCCGGATCGCCTCCATGACCAAGCCCGTGGTCAGCGTCGCGGCGCTGATGCTGGTGGAGGAGGGCAAGCTGAGGCTGGGGGAGCCGGTGGACCGGCTTTTGCCGGAACTCGCCAACCGCAAGGTGCTGCGCGCGCCCGACGCCGCGCTCGACGATGTCACGGAGTCGCCGCGGCCGATCACGGTCAAAGATCTGCTGCTGCACCGCTCGGGCATTCCCTATCCGCTGACCGCCGAAGGCCCGCTGGCGCCCGCGCTGTTCGCCTTCAACCAACTGGTCATCCCCGGCGATTTCCCGATGGATGACTGGATGGCCAGAATCGGCGCCTTGCCCTTGGCCCATGCGCCGGGCGCGCGCTGGCATTACGGCCTTTCCACCGATGTGCTGGGCGTTCTGATCCAGCGGGCCTCGGGCATGTCGTTGCCGGATTATCTGCGGACGCGGATTTTCGAGCCGCTCGGCATGGCCGATACGTTCTTCTGGGTTCCCGACAATAAGCTGCACAGGTTTGGACCGGCCTATGCGCCGGACTCCAAAACGGGGGGCTTGATCGTTCAGGACCATCCACTGACCAGCCGCTGGCGCGACCCCGCCAGTTTTCCCTCAGGCGGCGCCGGCCTTATCTCCACGGCGGACGATTATCTGAAATTCGCCAAGGCGATACTGGGCGGCGGGCGTTCGGGCGACGCGCGACTGCTGTCGCGCGCGATGTTCGAGCAGATGACGACGGATCATTTGACGCCGACCGAGCGGGCGACGCCTTTCATGGGCATACAATTCTGGTCCGCGATGGGGTTCGGCCTTGGTCTGTCGATCGCGGATAATCTCGCTGGCCAGGATTATCTGGGGTCGCCCGGCCGGCTCGGTTGGCCCGGCGCCTATGGCACATGGTGGGTCGCCGACCCCAGGGAAAATTTGGTCGCGCTGATGATGACTCAGCTCTATTTCGGCGTGGGCAATTACATGCGAGCCGACTGCGAAACCGCGATTTACCAGGCTATCGACGATTAGCGGGGCGAGGGCCTTATTAAATCCCCGCCGGTTTTTCCTGGCGCTTGAATGTCCACAGGCTGATTTCTCGGATGGCGACCGAGAGAAGGCGTTCATGCGAGGCCTGAGGGCGAATTGGGGATGACGCGGTTTGGGTCGTCGCCGGTTCGATCAGCGCGTGTGTTTCGAGCGCGCTCGCGGCGTCGCGGGCGCCGCTCGCCAAGATGACCGCGTCGATAATCGCCAAAGCGATGATGAGGATAATTCCGATCCGTCCCGGCACCGACATTTTCGACCTCCATTGCCCGCTCATTCGCGCGAGCCAACCCGTCCCTGTCGCCAGTCAACGAAACAATCATGGCGAAATAGAGACGTTGTTGAAACGGCCGGGCGGGGGAGGGTCCTGCGCGAAGAGACGGAAATCAGGAGGCGCCGGGCGGCACGGTGAGGCAGCGCGCGATCAGCTTGCAGGCCTTGCGGGCGTCGGCCGCGTCAAGGCCTGTCAGGCGGGCGCGGAAGAGCACGCCTGGACGATGCGCCATCTCGGCGACCACGGCCTTCGCGTGTTTCAAAAGATCGGGCGCACGCT
>CAJCJC010000286.1 GCA_903970575.1 Alphaproteobacteria bacterium | reverse complement strand
CGATGCTGCACGGCGAGCCCTCGCGCGAGGTGTCGGCGACAAGCCCATTATCGGCGTTCGCATAATCGACGATATATCCAAACGCGGCGCGCTGAAGGCGATCCAGCAGCGCCTCGTCGGACAACTCGGCGAGCGGCGCCTCCATGATTTAAAATATCAGCCGGATCGCGGCCACCGATTGCGGCGGCATCGCGATCTCAAAATGGGCGACGCCATCGGCGAATGTGAACGCCTGAGCCTCGGTCGCCAGGGCGGAGGCCTTGTCGAGTTCGGCCACCATCTCGGCGCTTAAATACTCGGGCTTTCCGAGCTGCTCCCAATGGCGCTTGGCGTTGCCGTGCTCAAGATCGATCCGCCGGATCGTGGCGTCGGAGAGGGATTTCAGGCCGTTCACGGTGAAGGACACCGCCTCGGTCTCGATTGCGTGGCGCGGAAGCGCGAAATTCGTCAGCATGATCGTGGCCTCGTCGCCCTTGCGCGCGAGCCAGGCATCCACCGTGGCGTGGGCGCCCTCGACCGGCAGCAACGCATCGCCCAAGCCGTGGAGCAGTTCATAGGCGCGGTATGCCGGTTTGGCGATTCCATGGATGTTCATCAACCCGAAGCCGCCGTGAAACGGCACTGAGGGGAAGTAATTCTCCTCGAAGATATCGGAGAATGTCCAATAGCTATAGCCCTGGACAAGACCATGCGCCTCAAGCACCGTCTTGACGATGAACGCGGCGGCGTAGGGATCGTCATGCATCGGGTCGCGCGGGTTCGACGAGGTGCACCACTCGGTATAATATAGCGGGAGATCGCCGATTTTTTCACGTACGCCGCGGACTTGGTCCCGCAGAATGCTTCTGGTGCTGGCCGCGAGCTGGGCTTCCGTATCGTCCCCTGGCTTTCCGAAGGCGTCCGTCGGGTAATGATGGGTGCTGATGAAATCCGCCGGCAGATCGTTGGTCCGGCAAAAGGTCAGGAATTCATCGATCCAGGCATTCGCCGCCGTCGCGGGGCCGCCGACCTTGAGAGCGCCATCGACGCCTTTGATCGCATCGACGGTGTATCGATACAGATTGAAATAGGCGCCTTGGTCGCCGCTACCGAACGCGGTCAAGTTCGGTTCGTTCCAGACCTCGAAAAACCATTGCCGGACTTCGTCCGGGCCATAGCGATCGACCCAATGCTGGACCAGCTTGCGGATCAGGACCGACCAATCGGCCGGGTCGCGGGGCGCGGTTACGTTGGCGCGGTAATGAAAGACGGTTTGTTCCCCCGACGCCAGCGCGGTCGGCATAAAGCTCAGCTCCACGAAGGGCTTCATGCCGATCGAAAGCAAAAAATCGAAGATGCTGTCGGCGTTGAAGAATGAATAGAAGAGCGTATCGCCCTCGGCCACCAACGTTCCCATGTCATCGCTGAGAATGCCATGGAACCGGACATGGCGGACGCCGAGTTCGTCATGCGCCCGCTTCATCTGGGCGCGCCAGTCGGCTCTGAGCGCCAATGTCGCATGGCCGCTGCCGATCGTATGTTCCCAGAAATGGACCAGTGGGGATAGCGCGCCGTTCAGGTCGACGGTAAAACTCGCAGGCATTCGCCATCCTCGCTATTTCGTCCCATTAGTAACACCGCAAGCCGGTAATTCGGCTCATGGCGCGAACGAAAATGCGGGCGCCCGCGGAAAAACGGACAATCCGCGACGGCGTAAGAGAAGCCGCTTTAAATCACATGAAAGAGATAGAGTAGAATGATGACCGGGATGGGAATTCCAAGAAACCACAATAAAGCGCCACGCATAATGACCTCCGAATGTTCGGCTGATCAACGCAGGGCTGTGTTTGAAGGTTCCGAAATCCTATTATAGCGCATAGGAAGCGAAAACTGCCCGCGCCCAACATGAGGGCGCGGGCAGTGGCGACGCAACGTTCCCTTAGTGCTCGATTTTCGACCAGACCTGACGCTTCACGCCATACATCACGCCGCTAAAGACGACGAGGAAGATGATGACCCGGGCGCCGATGCGGTGGCGCATGTTGAGGGTCGGGTCCGCGGCCCAGGTCAGGAAGGTCGCCACGTCATGGGCTTCCTGCTGTAAGGTCGCCTTGGTGCCGTCCGAATACTGCACGGCGTCATCCGAAAGCGGCGGCGGCATCGCAATCTTGTTGCCCGGAAACGCCACGTTGTAATAAAGGCCATCCGGAACCGTCACGTCGGCCGGCGGATCCCCATAGCCAGTCATCAGCGCGTAAATATAATCAGGGCCATATTTACGCCCCCGGACGAGAAGCGACTGGTCCGGCGGCAAGGCGCCGTTATTGGCGGCCTTGGCGGCCTGGGTATTCGCGAACGGCGCCTTGAAGTGATCCGATGGGCGGCCCGGACGGTCCTTGATCTCGCCCTGATCGTCCGGTTCGTCAGGAACCTGCACCGAAGCGGCGATCGCCTTGATCTCGGCGTCGCTGTACCCGATCCCCGACAGGTCGTGATAAGAGAGCAGGTTCATCGAATGGCAGTTGGAGCAGACCATCCGATAGATTTCGAAGCCGCGCTGGAGCGATGCGGTATCGTAGGTGCCAAATGCCCCGTCGAAGCTCCAATCCTGCTTGGCGGGCTCGGGAATCTCCTGGGCGACGGCGGAGGCGGCGGCGAGCGCGAACGCTCCCGTTATAACCAATGCGCGCAGCTTTGACATTATGCTTTCTCCATCGGCTTGGCGGCCACGGCGGCGTTGGCGAGCTTTCCGCCCCCAAGCACGGACTCGCTAATGCTGGCCGGCAGCGGCAGCGTCTTCTCGAACCAGCCCAGGAAGGGCAGCAGGATCAGGAAGAAGGCAAAGTAATAGATTGTCGACACGCGGCCGAGCAGGATCCAGATGCCTTCCGGATGCTGCGAGCCGACCAGGCCGAGCAGCAGCGTGTCGGCCACGAAGAACCAGAAGCACCACTGATACCACGGCCGGAACTTGGCGCTCCTGACCCGCGAGGTGTCGAGCCAGGGCATCAGGAACAGCATGACGACCGCGCCGAACATCAGAATGACGCCCAGCAGCTTGTTCGGGACCGACCGCAGGATCGCGTAGAACGGCAAGAAGTACCACTCCGGCTCGATCGAGCTCGGCGTCACCAGCGGATTGCCCTGAACATAGTTGTCGGGGTCGCCCAGATAATCCGGGATATAGAACACGATCGCGGCATA
>CAJCJC010000285.1 GCA_903970575.1 Alphaproteobacteria bacterium | reverse complement strand
ATCGTCGACAAGGGCATCGTGCTCACCGGCGGCGGCGCGCTTTTGTCAAATCTCGATCATGTCCTGCGCTATTCCACGGGTCTGCCGGTGTCGATCGCGGATGACCCGCTGTCTTGTGTCGCGCTCGGCTCCGGCCGTGCTCTTGAAGAGATGAAGACGCTGCGCAACGTCGTCATCAATGCTTATTAGGGTATGAATTTAAGCGCTTAGGGTTCGCGCGCCCTCGGGATATACTCCGGTTCGAAATCGAATCCGGATGAGGAGAATTATTTCGCGTGCCACAGCGTTCAGCCCTAAATCCGAGCGCAGCTATGCCGTGGCGGACGATCGGCGAGCGCTTTTCTTCGGCCGTGCTGCTCATGGCGTCGCTCGCCCTGATCGTGCTCGGGCGAGTCGATCCGGGGCTGGTGGAGTTGGTGCGCACGCGCATGGTGGACTTGGTGACGCCGGTGTTGGATATCGTGCAGCGGCCGATCAGCACGGTCCGCGCCGATCTCGCGGTAACCAATGGCCTGCTGGACCTAGCCTCCGAGAACGCCAAGCTACGCGAGGAGAATAGCGCGCTTAAGGAATGGCGAACGACCGCCTTGTCCTTGGAGGCGCAGAATCGCGTGCTGCGCGGCATAGTCAATATCGATCCCGCGGCGCCGCCGATCACCCGCACCGAACCGATCATCGCCGAACCCGGCGGCGTCTATGTGCGCAGCGTCATGATCGCCGGGGGCGCCCATGACGGATTGACCAAGGGGCAGGCCGCGATGGTTGGCCCCGGTCTGATCGGGCGTATCACCGAACTGGGTCAATGGTCGGCGCGGGTGCTTCTTATCACAGATCTCAATTCCCGCATTCCCGTGATCCTTGAAGGTGCGCGCACGCACGCCATTCTAGCCGGAGACAATTCACCGGAGCCTTATCTCGTCTATCTGCCCAAGGCCGCGACGGTGAATATCGGCGACAGGCTGGTCACCGCGGGCCATGATGGCGTGTTTCCGACCGGCCTCGCCATCGGCCGGGTGGCCAGCATAGACCATGGCGAAATCCGGGTTCGCCCGATCGCCGATCTCGATCGCCTGGAATATGTGGAATTGGTCGACGGTTCGGCGCAGTCGGCTCTGACGCCCGAGGCCGCCCCGGCCGAAGATCGCAATTTTCTGGGAGCGCCCTGACATGGCCATGGGTGGCGCCACGCCGCTGAGCCGGCTCGATCAGACCGCCCGCGGATTCCTGCCGGTGATCACGGTGATCCTGCTCGGCATAATCGCCGTGCTGCCGATCGGCATACCGCAATGGGGGGCGCTTGCGCCGCCTTTGATGCTGATCGGCGTCTTTTATTGGTCGCTCGTGCGGCCGGATTTAATGCCGCCGACGGCGGCGTTCGCACTGGGTCTGCTACAGGATTTTTTGAGCGGCGCGCCGATCGGATCGGGGGCGCTTATTATGGTCGTGACGCAGTGGACGATGCGTGGGCAGCAGCGATTTCTCGCCAATCGTCCCTTCCTGCTGCTATGGGGCTCGTTCATCCCGGTTGCCTTCGTCGCCGCCATGCTGGAGTGGGGGGTCTATGCCCTGCTGAATCTGCATGCCGTCCCGATCATGGGCGCTCTCGTCCGGCTGATGCTGGGGTTCGCGCTGTTTCCCGTCGTCGCATGGCTGGTCCTTATTCCCACCCATAGTAAGTTGCCGCCGGAATGATCTGGACGAACCGAACGAACCCCCGCTTTTTCGTGATTTGGGCGCGCTGAGCCATGCCTACCGAACGCGGCGATATGGAACGGTACCGCACGCTGGCCCGGCGCACGGTTATGCTGGGCGGCCTGCAGGCGGGGATGATCTCTCTTCTCGTCGGACGCATGTATTATCTACAGGTCGTCGAATCCAAGCGCTATCAAATGCTTGCGGACGATAACCGAATCTCGGTTCAGTTGGTCGCGCCGTCCCGCGGCCTGATTACCGACCGCACGGGCGTGCTGGTCGCCAATAATGACCAGAATTTCCGGGCGCTGCTTGTCTCCGAGCAAGCGCGGGACGTGGAACGCACGCTGGGCCTATTGTCGGGAATGATCCAACTGGCCCCAAGCGAAATCGAGCGCATCCGGCATGACATGGTCCGGCGGCGCCGGTTCGTTCCCGTGACCGTGCGGGAGAACCTGACCTGGGAACAGGTTTCCATGATCGAGGTCAACGCCCCCGATCTGCCGGGCGTCATTATCGATGTGGGCGAAGTGCGCTCATACCCGCTCTCGGATCAGGCGTCGCATCTGATTGGGTATGTCGGCGCCGTCAATGAAGACGAGTTGAGCGAAGATAACCCCGTGCTGTCGCTGCCCGGCTTCAAGATCGGCAAGGCGGGGGTTGAGAAATCGCGCGACGCGGATTTGCGCGGGACGGCCGGCGCCAGCGAGATGGAGGTCAACGCCTTTGGCCGCGCCATCCGCGAATTGTCCCGCGAACCGGGAGAGCGCGGACGCAAGGTGGAATTGACGATCGACGCCGAGTTGCAGATGGACGCCCATCGCCGCCTGTTGCAGGAGCGGAGCGCCAGCGCGGTGATCATGGATGCGCAGACGGGCGCCGTCTATGCCCTGGCGTCGGCCCCGGGATACGATCCCAACGTCTTTTCAAAGGGCATTCCGGCCGATGTGTGGAAAGACCTGCTGGATGACGAAACCACGCCTTTGATCAACAAGGCGATCGGTGGGCAGTATCCGCCCGGTTCGACCTTCAAGCTGGCGGTGGCGCTCGCGGGACTCGAAAGCGGCGCCATCGGCATCGATCACACGGTCACGTGCAACGGCACCTTCCAGCTTGGCGACCACACATTCTACTGCGACGCCTACAAGAATGGCGGGCACGGAACGCTGAATCTGATCGAGGGGATCGCGCAATCCTGCGATGTCTATTTCTATGACGTGGGCAATAGAACCGGGATCGACAACATCGCCGCGGTCGCCAATCGGCTGGGCCTCGGTCAACGCACCGGGCTCGACATACCGGGGGAGCGTCCTGGCACCGTTCCCTCGACCGCGTGGAAAAAGGCGCATACGGGCGAGCCGTGGTATGCGGGGGAAACGATTTCCTGCGCCATTGGACAGGGCCAGGTGGCGGCGACGCCGTTACAGATCGCGACCATGGTCGCAAGACTGGCGAGCGGCCGCGCCATCGTGCCGTTCCTCACCAATGAGATTCAGGGGGTCGACATGCCGCGCCGCGACTGGCCGAGGCTGGACCTCAAGCCGGAGCATATCGCGACGATCATCGCCGGCATGAAGGCGGCGACGGATCACGGAACGGGCAAGAGCGTCCAGATCAAGGAACCCGGCATGCGGATGGGCGGGAAAACCGGCACCGCACAGGTTCATCAATATACCGTGGCGGAGCATGACAAGAACCGCATCGCTCATGTCGAGGGCGACCTGCCGTGGAAGCTGAAGAATCACGCCTGGTTCGTCGGCTTCGCGCCCGAGGACGATCCGCGCTATGTCTGCGCCGTACTGGTCGAGCACGCGGGGCAATTCGGGTCTCAGGCCGCCGGGCCGGTAGCCCACGATCTACTGCTGTTGACCCAGCAACGCGACCCGGCGAAGCTGAAGGTCTCAGCCGAGCTGCCGTGGAACCGAAGCTGATTTCAGGCCAATGCCAAGTTATATAACGTTCGATCAGCCAGAGCTGAAGCTGGGGGGAAAGGTTCGCGCGCTGCCGTGGAGCTTTATCCTGATGGTGATCGCGCTCGGTGTGATCGGCGGCGCCGCGCTGTATTCGGCCGCGAATGGCAGTCTGACGCCCTGGGCAAAACCGCATCTGATCCGCTTTGGCATGTCGGTCGTGATCATGGTGGCGTTCGCGCTAGTCGACATCACGGTCTGGTTCCGTTTGGCGTATCCCGCCTACGCCATCACATTGGCGCTTTTGGCCGGGGTGGAGGTTGCGGGCAAGGTCGGAGCCTTCGGCGCGCAACGCTGGATCAATCTCGGCTTCGTGCAAATCCAGCCCTCCGAACTTATGAAGATCGCGCTGGTCATGGCGCTGGCGCGGTATTTCCATGGTCAGTTGGCCGAAGATTCACAGCGGCTGCGCACCCTGATCGCGCCGGCTTTGATGATCCTGGCGCCGACCGCCTTTGTATTATTGCAGCCCAATCTCGGTACCGCGATCATGCTGAGCATGGTGGGTGCCGCGATGCTGTTCATTGGCGGCGCGCGGATTTGGCTGTTCATCGCCGTGGGAGCGGCCGGCGCCGCTGCGGCGCCTGTCGCCTGGCGATCGATGCATGGCTATCAGAAGCGCCGGGTGCTGACCTTTCTCGACCCGTCGATCGATCCTCTGGGCGCGGGATATCATATCAGCCAGTCTCGCATCGCGCTTGGCTCCGGCGGTCTCTATGGCAAGGGTTTCCTGAACGGCACGCAAAGCCATCTGAATTTCCTACCGGAAAAGCAGACCGATTTCATCTTCCCCCTGCTCGCCGAGGAATGGGGCATGTGGGGCGGCGTGGCGCTGTTGACGTTGTTCACGTTTGTGTCGTTTTACGGCGTCGTGGTCGGCCTGCGGAGCCGAAACCAGTTCGGGCGAATGCTGGCGATCGGGCTCAGCGTCAATCTCTTCCTGTACGTCTTCATCAACATGGCCATGGTCATGGGGCTGATCCCGGTAGTCGGCGTGCCGCTGCCGCTCATCTCCTATGGCGGAACCTCGATGCTGGCCGTGATGATCGGCTTTGGCCTGCTGATGAGCGTCCTGGTCCATCGCGACACGAAGATCGGCCGGCGTTATCCGCTGGGCGATTGAGGCGGCGCGGGAGAAAAAAGCACGTTGATCAGCCTTGTTTCCCGTTGGCATCCAGTATCGAATTTCCTACAATTTCCAACTGATATCTTGTAGCGCTTAGATGCTTAGCGGTTGGGCGCTCGGCCTTTTGCTGGCAAGGGGTAACGTGATGACCGACATTGCCGGAACAAGCGCGATCGATACAGGCTCCGGATTTAGGATCGGCGATGTCCTGGAAAGGACATTCTCGATCCTCGGTCGAAATTTCGTTCCCTTCATCCTACTATCCGGCATAGCAACCCTTCCTTACCTGGCCTTTTACTGGAACCAATCCGGCGCCCCCTTCGCGCCGATGGCGCC
>CAJCJC010000284.1 GCA_903970575.1 Alphaproteobacteria bacterium | reverse complement strand
TATCCCAGCGCGTGTTCATACAAACGAAGGTATTTTAGGAGTCATTCTTTTTCTCCTGAAAACCTGCCGTGTTCTTCAATGTTGGTTTGTGGATATGCCGAGAGATGAATATCGTGGCGCAAAATGAAGGGCGATGCCGTCCTCCTGTCATGCCTTTTGGACCGACGGAGGCCTCGGACACGCTGAGGTCAGGCCCTGTGTTCGACCAGTGGCTGACCCATCATCTCGGCCGGCTCTATGACCCGGTCGTGAATGAGCCGATTCCGGCCGAGCTTCTGCGTCTTCTGGAAATCCGCCTGAAATAATCCGGTCAAGCCGATTGGGTTTTCGCTCGGCAAATTCCGGCGTCGCTCGCCGTTTTCCAAACAGAGATCGGACATTATGCACAGCGATTTCGAACGAGAACTGATCGCCCATATTCCGCATTTGAGAGCCTTTGCTCGTTTTGTCACGCAAAACGCGGATCAGGCGAACGATCTGGTTCAGGACACCATCGTTCGCGCGCTGCGGGCCCAGAACCAGTTTCAGCCAGGCACCAATTTCAAGGCCTGGACCTTTACGATATTGCGCAATCTTCACGTCAATACTATGCGCCGCCGGCATGTGAAGCTGGAATCGATCGAGGAAGGCGCGCTGGATGTCTACGCCGTCTCGCCCGAACAGGAAAAAAAGCTCGAATTCCAGGAGCTGAGGGTCGCGCTCGGCAAATTGAGCCGGGAGCACAGGGAGGTTCTGCTTCTCGTCGGCGCCAGCGGCTTCCAATACGAGGAAGCGGCGGAGATTTGCAAATGCGCGGTCGGCACGATCAAAAGCCGGCTGTCGCGCGCGCGCAATGAGCTTTATCAACTGCTACTGGGGGCAACGGCGGAAGAAGCCAAGGCCTCCAACGCGTCCGACAGACCGCGCAAGGTCTCGGAGGCGATGGCGATCCTGCTCGCGAACTAAAACCCGGCGTATCCAGGCTTTTTCGATGGACGGGCGATTTCGATTCGTCGCCTGACCAAGGCGCGGGCGGCGCATTTTTTTCGTCGCGAATCAGCGGACAAATGTTATGCTGTTTGTAACGAGCCAGTGCTTCAAGCGCTTTTTTGCTTGGCCCCTGAGATGCGTTAGCCGTGCATAAACCGTTAAATCAGATCGTTTGGCCGCTCGGCAAGCGAGACCAGAATCTTAATATCTCCTCTCATCGCCTTGTAAAATAATACCTTTCCAAAATGCAGCGCTTGCGTTCGGCGCGATCCCGTGTCAAAAGACCAAATCGGCGTCTTTTGGGATGGAGCGTTTAATGGGTCGGTTATTGAGCGGGAGTTTCTTGCCCGCGTCGCGGCGGGGCCTGGCGGGTTCGCTTTGTCTTGCCTCCATGATAGCACTCTCGGTATCGGGCGCGGCGGACGCTTCGACGCATAAAAAAACGTCGACTAAGCAAGCTGAAAGGCCGGCGGAACCCGGGGAGTGCAAGCCGACGCCGGATCAGGCGTCGATCGGCATCCGCGCGTTGCAAACCGAGCTTATGGTCGCCGGTCTCAAATGTAGCGCCGATCAGTTCAATGCCTTCACCGCCCAGTTCAAGGCGACGATCAAGAAGGACGCCGACCGGATGCAGGGCGTGTTCCGCAAGGTGTATGGCAAAGGCGGGCCGACGGAGATGAACGCCTTCGTCACGCAACTCGCCAATGACGCCTCGCAGCGCAGCAACGGCTCGTCCGAGGACGAATACTGCAAGCAGGAAGATGTTCTGTTTCAGAAGGTTCTGGCGTTGACGGGCGAACAGCTCGAGCGTTTTTCCGCCGGGCGCAAATTAGAGATTCCGACGCCGGTCGCGTTATGCAAACCCGATTCCGAAATGCCGGATACGAAACAGGCGTCGGCATCGCCCGCCGTGGTGACGACCACGGCCGCGATGGCCAGCGCGACAATGAACGTTCACTAAGCGGGTAACGCGCGGCGTTTTAATTCGCTTCAGGCGCTCAAGAAAACGGCGCTTCCCAAGGGAAGCGCCGTTCGCATTTAGCATCGGACGCTGGCGGGTCTTTACGAGGTTGGGCCGCCCGAATAGACGATCTGCACGCGACGGTTTTGCGGCTCCCGCACGCCATCCGCGGTCGGGACGAGCAAGTCGTGCTTACCCTTCGCGAAGATCGCGATCTCGCTGCTGGGCACGCCCTGCGCCTCAAGTTCCGACGCGACCGATTCGGCGCGGCGGCGCGAGAGACGCATGTTATAGGCGTCCGACCCGACGGTATCGGTGTAGCCCGTAACATCAAGCCGCGTGACGCTGTTCGTCTTGGCGTTCGCGGCCGCCTGATCCACCACCGAACGGGCGTTGGAGGTGAGGTCCGACTTGTTGAAATCGAAAAACACCAGATAATTGCGCGCGGTCGACGCGGCGGGACGGGGCGCGGCCGGCGGCGGAACATAGGCGGCCTGCTGCGCCATCGGAGCCGGCGGCTCGCCAAAGGAATAGCGAACGCCGATCAACGCGGACTGGGCGTCATAATCGTTGCCGATTCCCCTCGGGCGGTTGTCATCCGTCCGCGAGAAATACCGGTATTCCAGCGTCATGGAAAGATTATCGGTAATCGGATACGCGACGCCGGCGATCGCCTGATACGCGAAACCCCATCTGTTGCCGCTGTTATAGCTGAAATTGGTCAGGCTGCTGCCGCGAATATGGTAGGGCGAGTATTCCGCCGACCCGGCGCCGGCGCCGATATAGGGCCTCAACGGAAAGTCCTGCATCCCCATCCAGTCGGATGGCAGTTCATAGAGGATATTGGCCATGGCCGCATAGTTGCGCATTGAGCCGTGGCCGCCGAACACGCCATTCACGGAGCGGATATGGTCGACAGCGTTATACCGGTCGGCGCCCTCCAACTCCACGTGGAGACCGTTAGCCCAGGCGTAGCCGCCTTGAAAGGCGCCGATATAACCGTCCTTGTAGTCCGCGGACCT
>CAJCJC010000283.1 GCA_903970575.1 Alphaproteobacteria bacterium | reverse complement strand
GCCCCCTCCCAAGGATCCCTCCCTTTCGGGAGAGGCCGGTCCCACCGGGGCCAAACACAGCCGCACCGTCGTGCTGGATACGGCGCGTCTCGCGCTCGCCGGCACCGTGGATTGGACGGCCGATCGAACGCCCGTCATGGAAGAGCTGCGGCTGATCAAGCGCAGGCTGCTCAGGCGCGCGTTCGATAATCGTGAGGCCGGGAACAGCTTGTCTCACCTCGTGATGGTGACGAGCGCCAAGCCGCGTGAGGGTAAGACCTTCGCGGCGACCAATATCGCGATCAGCATTTCCCTTGAGGAAGACTATAACGTGCTGCTTGTCGACGCCGATATCAGACGTCAGGCGCTGCGGCAAAATCTGGGCCTCGAAGCCAATCAGGGCTTCGTCGACCTGCTGCTGAATCCCAGCCTCGACATGGCGGACGTTCTTCTGCGCACGAATATCCCGCGATTGAGCGTATTGCCGGCCGGAACGATGAGCGACCGCGCGCCCGAGCTTTTGGCCAGCGGCCGCATGCGCGATCTCATCGACGACATGGCGCGGCGTTACGACGATCGCATCATCCTATTCGACACCGCGCCATGCCTCGTCAGCAGCGACGCCGCCACCTTGGCGGCGCATGTCGGTCAGGTTGTGTTCGTTGTCGAAGCCGAGCAAACTCAGCAGCATGAGATTATCGCGGCGCTTAACCTGATCAGCGCCTGTCCGGAGATTTCATTCATTCTCAATAAGGCGCAACCGCTGGCGACAACGTCGTATGGCGGCTACGGAGCTTATTGAACGGCATGGAATTCGGCGCGGATCGACTGCGCTGATATTTTGCGGTATTGGCCGAGAACTATGTTCCGGCATTCTTACAAACTGATTCGCTTACGCGCGCCGCTTCGTCAATTCGGGCGGGGCGTTTTATGCTTTGGAATCTTGCAACCCGCCGGGCTTTCGGCGTGGGCGGATGATTTTACAGTCGCGCCCACGATCGGATTTCAAGAGACCTATACGAGCAACAGCGGCGGAAATGGCGCCACGTCGACGGCTGACTTGGTCACGCAGGTAACTCCGGCGGTTTCCCTCGATGAAACCGGCCCCTGGTCGTCGATTACGCTGAACTACTCCCCGACATACAACAAATACGATTTCCATACCTCTCCGGATCGGATAGACCAGAATTTCAATAGCACGGTGTCGGTCACACCCTCCGAGGAGCATCTGAAGATCGATTTCGCGGCTTACGCCAGCGAGGAGGGGGCGACGCCTAACAGCAATACAATTTCGAATAATCTTCTGATCGCGACCAACAATCGCGTCTTGTTCTATGCTGGCAGCGTCATTCCGCATTTCTCTCAGCGCTTCGGAGACGTTGCGACAATTGAAGCGTATTACCGATTGAAATCCTCCAACACCAGCGATCAAAGCGTCCGGGCGCCGGGATCGGCGTCCCTGTCCAACGATAGTTTGCAGCAAGATCCCGAGATCATCATCGGCTCGGGAGACAGTTTTGGCCGGCTAAGCGCCCAGGCGGATTTCGACCACAGCAATACGACAGCTTCGGGCGCGGGCGGCGCGTCTTCGAACGACAGGTATACTCTAGGGGGGCAATATCACCTGACCTATGATTATTCACTGACCGGATCGGTCGGTTATCAGCGCATCCATTACGCCGCCACGACCGGGTCAAGCGCCTACACCAACGAAGGGCTGACCTGGAACGCCGGAATCGCCATAACGCCAGACCCCACCAAAAGCCTCAGCGTTTCCTATGGATTGCAGGAGGGGATCTATGTGCCGACCGTCAAGCTCAGCTATTCGATCGGTCCCCGGACGAGCATCGTCGGTAGTTATATCGTTACTATTCAGAACGAACTTGAGGCGGCCCTTCAGAATCTACAGTACCTGGCGTATGATAGCGTGGGTAATCCAATTGACAGCCGCACCGGCTTGCCGTTTAGCTTGCTCAATCAGAGTTTCGGTTCACAAAACGTGCTTTTCCGTGATAAGCCGGCGCAATTATCGCTCGTGCATCAACTGGAGCGCTCCGCGATTACCCTAAGGCTTCTTTACGACGCCCGCTCGGCGGTTTCGGGCCCTCCATCGACCGAGACGGTATCGCAGGTGGATATCGGCTATAACCGTCAGCTATCCGACAAGACGACCGCGAGCTTCGATTTGGGGTATACGAGGAATGTTTTCGGGGGGCTATCCGTCACTGGCGGGAGTCAGGACACGCTCCTGAATGCCAGCGTCTCATTTTTTTGGACTTTGAGCTCGACCGCCACCATTTCCGTTACCGGAACTTTTTTCGAGCCACTCTCCAACGCCGCGACCGCCGGTACGGCGTCAAACCAAGTTGTGCTGGGGTTTAGGAAGCAACTCTGAATGTACGCCGAGTTTTATAACCTTACCGGCTTGCCGTTTCAGTTAACGCCCGATTCGCGCTTTTTCTATGAAAGCAGCGTCCACTCGAAGGCTATGTCGCATCTGGTCTATGGGTTGAACCAGGCCGAAGGTTTCATCGTCATAACGGGCGATGTCGGGGCCGGAAAGACCACGCTGGTCGATTATCTCTGTTCCACGCTCGACCCCCAACGCTATCTGATCGCCAGGATGCTGACGACCCAGACTTCGGCGGACGACACGCTGCGGTTAGCCGCCAGCGGATTCGGCATCAGGGCCGATGGCCTGACAAAAGGCGAATTATTGCAACTCTTCGAATCGACGCTGGTGAGTAATTATCAGGCGGGGCGGCGATCCCTGCTTCTGGTTGACGAGGCGCAGAACCTGACGGTGGCCGCGATCGAGGAGTTGCGCATGCTCTCCAACTTCGTCGTCAACCATGAAACGCCTTTGCAAAGCTTTCTTCTTGGACAACCGGAATTCCGGAAGATCATGGCGCTGCCGGAACTGGAGCAGCTGCGGCAACGCGTGCTCGCCTCGTATCATCTTGGACCGATGGCGGAGGGAGAAACCCGCGCCTATATCGAACATCGCCTCCGCCTGGTCGGCTGGAACGACGATCCGCATTTCATGGATGCGGCTTTCCAGCGAATCCATCGCGAGACCGGCGGCATTCCGCGCAAAATCAACTCGCTGTGCTCCCGCCTTATGCTGTTCGGATTCCTTGAGGAGACCCATCATGTGGACGAGGAAGCGGTGGCGCAAGTCGCGGATGAATTGCGGACCGAGCTCAGCGGCGGAGTCGTGCTGAATGGCTACGAGCCACCCCGGCCGAGCGGCGCCGAGACCGATTTTCGCCAAATCAACGCCCGCCTGACCAAGATGGAAGAGCGTATCGACAAGAACGATCAGGCGATCAAGCGCGCGCTCGCGGTCATCGCGCAGCGGCTGGAGGGGAATTGATGACGGCTTCGGCCAGGGTCGCTCCCGCCGGTTCCACGGGAAGCCCTGGCTCGGCCGCGCCACGAAGCGCGATCCGCAAATCCGCCGATGGCCGAACCCTGAACGCGATGTCGGTCGATGTCGAAGATTATTTTCAGGTGCAGGCGTTCGCGGGCCATATCGCGCGGGGCGACTGGGACGCCCTGCCTTGCAGGGTCGACCGCAACGTCAATCTGCTGCTCGACATGTTCGCCGAGGCTGGGATCAAAGCCACTTTCTTCACCTTGGGCTGGATCGCCGAGCGTTATCCCGGCCTCGTCAAGCGCATGGTCGCCGAGGGGCATGAACTTGCGTCCCATGGTTGGGATCATACACGGGCTGACTCCCAGGAACCCGAGGCGTTCCGCGCGGATATTCGCAAGACCAAGCGCTTTCTGGAGGATATGGGCGGCGTCGCGGTGAGCGGGTATCGCGCGGCGACGTTCTCGATCGGCCCCAAGAACCCGTGGGCGTTCGCCGTTCTGGGCGAAGAGGGATATCGCTACAGTTCGAGCCTCTATCCGATCAAGCACGATCTCTATGGCGACACGAGCGCATCGCGCACGCCATTCCATCCGGGCGGCCTGCCCTTGCTGGAAGTGCCGATGACCACGGTCCAATGGTTCGGACGCAATTTCCCCTGTTCCGGCGGCGGCTATTTCCGCCTTCTGCCTTACGCGATTTCGCGGCTGAACATGCGCCGCGTCAATGCGCATGAGGGACAGCCCTGCGTCTTCTACTTCCACCCCTGGGAAGTGGACCCCGAACAGCCGAGGCAACTTGGCGTCGACTTTCGCACCCGATTCCGCCATTACACCAATCTTGGCCGGATGCAGTCGCGTCTGATGCGGCTCCTCGCCGATTTCGCCTGGGACCGGATGGATCGCGTCTTTCTCGGCGCGAGCTGACCCGGCATAATTTTGGCGTCTTCAATATTGGCGTATGTTCACCGGGCGGCGGAGCTTCGATGACCGGTCCGATCCTAAAGCGCCTGACCGACGCCGATCATGCGCGCTGGGATGCATTCGTACTGGCGACGCCCGGCGCCACGTTTTGCCACCGCGCCGGCTGGCGGCGCGTCATCGAGACAGCGTTCGGCCACCGCACGCATTTCGTCTTTACCGAAACCGATGGCGCGATCACCGGCATCCTGCCGCTCACGGAAATCCGCTCGCGCCTGTTCGGCAATGCGCTGGTTTCCAACGCCTTCGCCGTCTATGGCGGCCCCGTCGCGACCGACGCGGCGAGTCTGGCGATGCTGGTGGACCACGCCGAGCAACTGCTCGCGAACAGCGCCGCCGGCCACCTTGAGTTCCGCTCGATGGACGCGGAGCCCCGGCCGGGATGGCTGATCAAGGATGGCCTCTACGTCACTTTCCGGCGCGCGATCTCCGGCGACCACGAAAAGAATCTTGCCGCCATTCCGCGCAAGCAACGCGCCGTGGTGCGCAAAGGGATCGCCAACGAACTCAGCACCCGCACAGGCCATGACTGGCGAACCCTGCACCGCGTCTATGCCGAAAGCGTCCGCAACCTGGGCACGCCGGTTTTCCCAAGCCGCTATTTTAGGGCGCTGTGCGCGGAATTCGGCGACGATGCCGAAATTCTCGTGGTCGAGGACCAGGGCGTTCCGATCGCGGCTGTCCTCAGCTTCTATTTCCGCGACGAGGTGCTGCCCTATTACGGGGGTGGAACGCCGGCCGCGCGGAACCGCGCCGGGAACGACATTCTTTACTGGGAGGTAATGCGCCGCGCCGCCGACCGCGGTTGTCGCGTCTTCGATTTCGGCCGCAGCAAGATCGACACCGGCGCCTATAGTTTCAAGAAGAACTGGGGCTTCACACCCACGCCGCTCAACTACGCGTTCAAGCTCAAGACGGGAGATTCGATCCCTGACGTCAATCCGCTCAACCCGAAATACCGGCTGATGATCGCGACCTGGAAACGCCTGCCGCTGCCGATCGCCAATCTGATTGGCCCGTTCATCGTGCGCAACCTCGGGTAGGCAGGGGTGGAGGAGCTTCTTTTCCTGGCGCACCGGATTCCTTATCCGCCCAATAAGGGCGACAAGATCCGGTCCTGGAACATCTTGAGGCATCTCGCCGCGCGTTTCCGCCTCCGCCTTGGCTGTTTGATCGACGATCCGCATGATTTGCAATATATCGGCGAGCTCGAAAAATGTTGCGTCGAGGTGTTCGCCGCGCCGATCGATCCTCGCCTTCAGCGGCTCAAGGCGATCTTGGGAACGCGCCCCGGAATGCCGTTGTCGGCCCGATATTTTTATACCCCCGCCTTGGCGCGCTGGGTCCGGCGGACGATTGACGATCACGCGATAAAACAGGCTTTCGTGTTTTCAACGCCCATGATGGCGTCGCTGCCCGACCGACCGGGGCTTAACGCGGTGCTGGACCTCGTGGATGTCGATTCCGAGAAATGGCGCGAGATGGCGGCGAAGGCGTCGTTCCCCAAAAGCCTGATCTACGCGCGGGAGGCGCGCACGCTGCTGGCCTATGAACGCGCCCAGGCGGCCCGCGCCCGCCATGCGATCCTGGCCTCACCTGAGGAGGCGGCCCTGTTCATCGCGCGCGCGCCCGAAATCGCGGCGCGAACGACCTGGATGATCAACGGCGTCGATCTCGAATATTTTTCACCCGCCCATGTCTTCGCCCGCCCTTTCGCGGACGGGCGCCCAGCGATCGTCTTCACCGGCGATATGTCCTATTGGCCGAACGTGGAGGCGGTGATCTGGTTCGCGCGCCAAATCCTTCCGGCGTTACTGACGCGGAATCCACGGCCGCGCTTCGCGATCGTGGGCGCGCGGCCGACCGATTCGGTGCGCGCGCTCGCCAACGACGATATCTTGGTCACCGGCAGGGTCGATGACGTGCGCCCCTATATCGCCCATGCCGGCGCCGTCGTGGCCCCGCTGCTGCTGGCGCGCGGCTTGCAAAACAAAGTCCTGGAGGGCATGGCGATGGGGAAGGTGGTGGTCGCCACCAGCGCGGCCGAGGAGGGGCTTTCCGTGCATGGACGCGGCGGCGTGCTGATCGCGAATACCGAGGCTGAACTGGCGCTCCGGCTGGGCGAGACCTTGGACGGGTTCCATGATAACATCGGAAAAATAGCACGTTCGATCGTCGAGTCCGATTTCGCCTGGCCCAAGGTTCTGGCGCGGTTGGACGCGTTGTTCGACCGTCCGGAACTCACGAACGAACGCACCGTTGCCTAAGCCCGAACCCCATGCCGCCAAAGCCACTTTCGACAGAGCCGATGTCCATCGTCGCGATACCTGACGCGGGCGCGGCCAGGTCCGTCGGCCGTCGGGAATGGATAACCGCTTTGTCGTTTTTGGCCATCGGCGCGCTTGTCTTCGGTTATGCGTTCCGCGACGAGATCGCGCACGCCATCACAGTCTGGAACGACTCGACCGCCTATAATCACTGCTACCTGATCCTGCCGATTTCCCTTTATCTGATTTGGGAGCGCAGGCGCGCGGTCATCGCGCGGGAGCCGCGGGGCCTGTTATGGCCAATTCTGGCGATGGCCCCCCTTGCCTTTGCGTGGCTGGCCGCCGCCGAGGCGCATATCATGGAAGGACGGCAACTGGCCGCCATGACCCTGTTCGAGCTTTTCCTGCTCGCCATCCTCGGGATTTCGGTCTGGCGCGTGATCGCCTTCGCCCTGGTCTATCTCTATTTCCTGGTTCCGGCCGGGGCCTTCATCACCCCGGCGCTACAGGATTTCGCGGCGCGATTCGCCGTGCGGGGGTTGGAGATTCTGACGATCCCCGTTTACTCCAACGGAATGGAAATAGAGGTTCCAGGCGCCCGTTTCACGGTCGCGGAGGCGTGCGCCGGGTTACGTTTCCTCATTGCGTCGGTCGCGCTCGGAACGCTTTACGGCTATATGATGTACCGGGACTGGGGCCGCCGCGCCGCCTTCATCGTCGTATCCATTGTCGTCCCGATTATCGCCAACGGCTTTCGCGTATTGGGAATTGTCATTCTCGGTTACTGGCTGGGCGACGCCAAGGCCGCTATCGCCGATCACCTCATCTATGGCTGGGTGTTCTTCTCGATGGTGAGCCTGATCTTGATCCTGCTCGGGCTGCCGTTCCGTCAGGCGACAACTTCGTTCGACGAGACGCCGCGGCCAGCGCCGCGTGAAAGTCCAGCCGCGCGGCTACGGATGGCCGGCGCCGCGATCGGCGCGATGGTTCTTGTCTGCCTGCTGACCAGCGCATGGGTGACGGATGGCCCGATCGGGTCGATGATGGCGCGGGCGCTCGGCGGAATCAAGCATTCCAGCGGATTGTGATGGCCGGCCCGGCGCCGGCGATAGACATTCAGCCCGTCCACGATTTCGCGGCCCTGGCCCCGCTTTGGCGTGACCTTGAGAGCCGGGCGGACGGCTCCTTTTTTCAGTCCTGGGCCTGGACCGGATGTCTGGCGGAAGAGCGGTTTCGCGAGCCTTGGCTGCTTCGGGCGCGGCGCCCCGATGGCGCGGCGGTGGCCCTCGCGCTGTTCAACCGGGGGAACGGGCGCATATTTGCCGGACGTCCCTTCCTGTTGGGCGAAAGCGGCGCGCCCGAACAGGATTCGATCTTCATCGAGCATAACGGCATCCTGATCGATCGGGGCGCGCCCGAGGGGCTCGCGCGCGACTGCTGGCGCGCCCTGGCGGCGACGCCTGGCTTCAGCCGGTCGAATTGGGTGGTAAGCGGCGCAGCCGTCACGCTCCCCGCGGACCTGCCACGAAGCCGCACGGTACGCGTGCGCGCCCGGCGTCCGGCGCCGTTTCTCGATTTTACCGCCTCCGACGGGCAAGGCGCCCCGGTTCTGGAGCAACTGAGCGCCAATCTTCGTCAGCAGCTTCGGCGTTCGCTGCGCGCCTGGGACGATATCGGGCCGCTCACAAGTGAAATCGCGGCGACGCCGGAACGGGCGGAGCTGTTTCTGGACGGGCTCAAAGCCCTCCATCAGACCTACTGGACCGGTCGCGGCAAGCCGGGCGCCTTCGCGCAGCCGTTTTTCGAACGGTTCCATCGCGCCCTCCTGCGTCGCGCGGCCCCAGGACAATCGCTCGACCTGATTCGGATCACGGCCGGGGAGCGGGTGGTCGGATATCTCTATAATCTCGTTCACCAGGGCGTGGTCGCCGCCTATCAAAGCGGCTTCGATTTCTCCGAGGACGCGGACAGGCTGCGTCCGGGCCTCATCTGCCATCTGTTGGCGATCGAGCATTACCGTCGAGCCGGCATGCGCCGTTACGACTTCCTGGGCGGCGAGGCGCGTTATAAGCGGGGCTTTTCGAACGCCGAGGCCGAGTTGCTGTGGCTCGACATAAAACCTAAAATGCTTTCCTTTCTTGGCCGCTCGATCTTCTTTCCAGACCTTGCCGCGTAAGGGGGCTGCGTGCCGCGTTCGTCAAAGCCGATCAGGCTGATCACTTTCTCGACGCTCTATCCCAACGCCGCCCAACCCACGCATGGGATATTCGTGGAGAATCGTCTGCGCCACCTGGTCGCCAGCGGCGCGGTCGTCAGCCGCGTGGTCGCGCCCGTGCCCTATTTTCCTTTTAAATCCTCGCATTTCGGTCACTACGCGAAATTCGCTCAGGTTCCCGTCTGGGAGGAACGGCATGGCCTGACCATTCATCACCCCCGCTTTCCGCTGATCCCCAAGATCGGCATGAATGTCTCGCCATTCCTGCTGGCGATGGCGACGCTGACGGCCGTCAGGGCGGCCGTCAACGCGGGTGGCGGCGCGGACATCATCGACGCCCATTACCTTTTCCCGGATGGCGTCGCGGCAGTGATGATCGGCCGGCTGCTCGGCATTCCCACGGTCATGACCGCACGGGGCACCGACGTGAACCTCATCCCCCGCTACAAGACGCCCCGCCGCATGATCGAGCGGGCGGCCGCGAACGCCGCCGGCCTCATCACGGTCAGCGCCGCGCTGAAGGATGAGCTGGCGGCGATGGATATCGAGGCGGGCCGCATCACGGTGCTGCGCAACGGCGTCGATCTTCGGCTTTTCCGCCCGCTCGATCGCGTGGCGACGCGCCGACGGCTCGGCCTGGAGGGGCCTGTGCTGATATCGGTCGGCCATCTGATCGAACGGAAGGGCCACCGCTTCGCGATCGAGGCGATGCCGTCCTTGCCCGGCTTCACCTTGCTCATCGCCGGCGAGGGCACGGAACGCGCCAACCTTGAAAGGCTGATCGCCAGGCTTGGCGTTGGCCATCGCGTCCGCATGCTGGGCGCCCGCCCGCACGACGAATTGCCGGAGCTTTACGGCGCGGCGGACGCCCTGATCCTCGCGTCAAGCCGGGAAGGCTGGCCGAATGTTCTCCTGGAGGCGATGGCCTGCGGTACGCCCGTCATCGCCACGCCGGTCTGGGGCAATCCCGAAGTGGTCGCCAAACCCGAGGCGGGACTCCTGATGAAGACGCGCAGCGCCCAGGGCGTGGCCGACGCCGTGAACGCGCTATTCGCCGCCTTGCCCACCCGCGAAGCGACCCGCGACTACGCCTCCGCCTTCTCCTGGGACGCCACCACCGAAGGCCAAATCGCCCTCTTCCGGAGCATCATGGCGAAAGGTGGCGCGGCGGTATGATATTGAAACGCCAAGCCGCCAAGATGATCGAGCCAAGTAAGAACCACGATGATGTTATCGTGTTGGCTTACTTATTAATCTTAAGGTTCCTCTGATCAAGGAGGGAATGCCGCGTATCAATTATTACGCCATGCGCGGCTGTCCCGGACGTTTAGACCGATTCCCCAACCCTCGCCGCCGCGTCGCGCTCCGGCTGGACCGACGCGGGGGCGGTATGGACGGATTTCAGCCAGCCGTCGAACATCAGCAATTGCCAAATCGCTTGGCTATGATCGAAAGC
>CAJCJC010000282.1 GCA_903970575.1 Alphaproteobacteria bacterium | reverse complement strand
ATCCCCCGCGTGAAAATCCCGTTCCGCGCGCCCCGCCGTCAAACCCAAACCACGCCACTTCCCCGCCGCGCCGCTATGCTATAAAAGCGTCAGCCCTTAAGGGCGCCCTTGAACGGGCGCGGCCTTGCGCGGGCGTGGCGGAATGGTAGACGCGCTGGATTTAGGTTCCAGTGACGAAAGTCGTGGGGGTTCAAGTCCCTTCGCCCGCACCATCGGCTCCACGCCGCCGGGGCCGCTGTTAACGTATCTGACAACGAAAGCCGAGCATCTGGATATGAACGTCACCGAAACCGCCAATGAAGGCCTCAATCGCGCATGGCGCGTCGTCGTGCCGGCCACCGAGATCGACGCCAATGTCGACCGCCGGCTAAGCGAGCTCAGCAAGACGATCAAGATGCCCGGCTTCCGCCCCGGCAAGGTGCCTCTTTCCCTGGTTAAAAAGCGCTACGGCCCCTCGGTCATGGGCGAGGTCCTTGAAAAAACCGTCAAGGACAGTTCCGACCAGCTGCTGTTGGATCATGAAATCCGCCCGGCGATGGAGCCGAAGATCGAGGTCGTGTCCTTCTCGGACGGGGCCGATCTCGAATACACCATGGCGGTGGAAACCCTGCCGGAGATCGAGCCCGCCGACCTTACCGGCCTTACGCTCGAACGTCTGGTCGCCACGGTCGAGGATTCGGCGGTGGATGAGGCGCTGGAGCGCATCGCCAACAGTAACCCCCAATTCGAACCCTTGGCCGAGCCGCGCCCGGCCGAAACCGGCGATCAGCTTTTGATCGATTTCGCGGGCACGGTCGATGGCGAGCCCCGCCCCGGCATGGAGGGGCAGGATCACCCGCTCGAACTCGGCGCCGGCAATTTCATCCCCGGCTTCGAGGAACAGCTCGTCGGCATCCTCCCCGGCGAGGCCCGATCCATCACAGTCACCTTCCCGACGGAATATCACGCCGCCGATCTGGCCGGCAGGGAAGCCAAATTCGACGTCACGGCGAAGGAATTGCGCGCCCGCGCCAAGGTGGCGCTGGATGACGATTTCGCGAAAAAGCTCGGGCTTGACGATCTCGCGGCGCTCAAGGAAGTCGCGCGCCGGCAGATCGAGGGCGAATACGGCCGTCTCGCCCGCCTGAAACTAAAGCGTGCTTTGATGGACGCGCTCGCCGAACGGCATGATTTCCCCGTGCCCCAGGGCATGGTCGATATGGAATTCGACTCCATCTGGAAGCAGGTGCAGCCGGAACTGACGCCCGAGGAAAGGGCCAAGCCCGAGGATGAGGTCAAGGCCGAATACCGCGCCATCGCCGAACGCCGCGTCCGCCTCGGCCTGCTGCTCAGCGAGATCGGCAAGCGCAACGCCATCCAGGTGACGCAGGAGGAATTGAATCGCGGCCTGATCGCCGAGGCCCGCCGCTACCCAGGGCAGGAGCGGGAGGTGCTGGACGCCTACCGCAACAATCCCCGCGCGCTCGATGGCTTGCGCGCGCCCATCTATGAGGACAAGGTTGTCGACCATATATTAAGCACGATCACCCTCACCGATCGCGCGGTAACGCCGGAAGAACTGGCCCGCGAGGACGAAGAGGCGGATACCGCGACGACCCCAGACTGAACCAACGATCATGGCCGAAGGAAGCATTATGGATTACGATTTAAAGATGAACTCCCTGGTGCCGATGGTGGTCGAACAGACCAGCCGGGGGGAGCGCGCGTATGACATCTTTTCGCGCCTGCTGAAGGAGCGGATCATTTTCCTGGTCGGCCCGGTGAACGATGGCGTCGCCAGCCTCATCTGCGCTCAGCTTCTATTCCTGGAATCGGAAAACCCGAACAAGGACATTCATTTCTACATCAACTCGCCCGGCGGCATCGTCACCTCCGGCCTCGCGATCTATGACACGATGCAGTATATCCGGCCCGATATCTCGACCGTGTGCATCGGTCAGGCGGCGTCCATGGGTTCGCTCCTGCTGGCCGGCGGCGCCAGCGGCAAGCGCTTCTCGCTGCCCAACTCCCGCATCATGGTCCACCAGCCTTCCGGCGGCGCCGAGGGCCAGGCGGCGGATATAGAAATCCACGCCCGCGAAATTCTGCGCATGCGCCATCGCCTGAACGAGATCTATGTCCTCCACACCGGCCAGACCCTGGAGCAGATCGAGGAAGCCCTGGAGCGCGACCGCTTCCTGGACCCCTACGAGGCAAAGACCTTCGGCATCATCGACGAAGTCGTCGAAAATCGCCCCAGGCCGCTCGAAGCCGTCGCGTAAGGCGCGATTGGTTAGAATCGGGGTTGACGAAACCATCGCCCTCACCCAGCCCTCTCCCATCGACGGAGGGCATCAAGATTCATGTACCTCTCCCTCGATGGGAGAGGCGAGGTGAGAGTGATGTCGGCCACGATACGGTTGCACGGATAATGCTCCACGACAAGGGAGCGCGACATCGCCTGAACGCCGACCGCCTTCTTTCTTGACGCCCACCACCAAGCCCGCCTAATCGTCCCCGCCGGTTCTTCCATCCTCCCGCCGGGGCAGGCGCATGCACCCGTTCAGCTCGCCGCTGCGTAACCTGATCGTCGGCGTCGGCTACATGCTTGCGGTCGTCATGCTGGCGACCGTGAGCTATGTGGCGGTCGGCTGGAGCGTCGGCGACGCCCTCTATTGGGTCATTATGACGATCTATACGGTCGGTTATGGCGAGGTCCATCCGATCGACACGCCGCTGTTGCGCACCATCACCATCGCGACGATGATCCTCGGCTGCACCGGCA
>CAJCJC010000281.1 GCA_903970575.1 Alphaproteobacteria bacterium | reverse complement strand
TTGCCCGGCAACCATTCCAGCGTGCCGTGCGTCCCGCAATGAATCACGGCGTGAATCCGCTCGGCCATCCTCAGCCAAAGATAGAAGGCGATATAGCCATGCCGGGGTGGCAACAGGGCGTCATGGTATTCGGATTTCCGCGCCGCGACATTACCGCGATCGGGTTGAACCGAGATCACGAGATTGCCAGCGCGCACAACACGGAAATGGAATCCGCCTTCCCCGAAATCCGGGTCGGCCGAGGGATCGCCCCACGCGGCGTAGACTTTCCGTACGAATTCCGACGGCAGACCCGCCAGAAGCCGGCCATAGGCCGAGATGTCCAGAACCGCGCTTTTATCTCCCTGGGAAAGGCGGGCGATCAATTCAGCTTCGTCCATCACCGGATCGACGGCGAATCCCTCACGCGCCAACCTATCGGCGATGGCGACAACGCTGCGCGGCGTATCGAGACCCACGGCGTACCCCGTGCGTCCTTGCTTTGCGGGATAGTCGGACAGGATGCAGGCGAGACGCCGCTCGCGACGGCGCGTGCGCCCGAGCGTGCTCCAGGCCAGGGCGAGATCGGCGGCGTGCGCGATTCCCGTGGGCTCGGACCGATGGGACAGCCGTGTAAATTCCAGCGCCTCGGTTCTTTGGCTCTCACCCTTGAACGAGATGGCGCCCGCGATAATCCGGCCATCGAACTCCGGCAGCACCACATTCATCGCCAGATCGGCAGGGCTTAGTCCGCGCGGCGATTCGGACCATTGCTGAAAACCGCCGCCACTGAGCGCGAGCTGGAAAACGGGCGCATTAGCCAAATCGAGGACCGAACCCGCGTCATCGGAGCGGGCTGAGAACGCGGTCAGGTTCAGGACAATATCGGGCCGCTTGTCGTTGATAAGGGCCGCGAGCGGGGCGATCACCGCAGGGTCTTTCAGGCTTGTGACATAAATTGTCGTCACCCGGAAACCCCGCTCCGCCAAGGCGTCCGCGAGGGCGATAATCGGCGCGGTGTCGGCGGCCAAAAGCCAGGCGCGATAGCACACGACGAGCGCAAGCGGGGCAGAGGCGACGGCCGGCCGGATCGCCGGGCCGAAAAGACCGAAGGCCTCGATGGCTTTCGGCGGCGCCGCTGGCGGCTGAGGCGAGAAATAACCGGCGGCGTAGCGCAAGCAGGATATAATGTTCTCGACCCCGCCCATCGCGAAATAGGACCAGATGCGGCGCAGCGCGTCAGGCGGCAGGGTGGATGCCTGGTCTAGGCGCTCATCCTCCCGATGATCGCCCGGCACGATGGCGAGATGAAATCCGCGCGATCGGGCGAGCATGGCGAATTCATCCACGCCATAACGCCAGTAATCCTTGCCACCGAGCAGGCGCACTAGCACAAAGCGCGCCTTGGCGAGCATTTTTTCGCCGTACAGGTCAACTGAGTATGGATGGCGGAGGGCGGCAAGGTTCGCGAGCCGCAGTGTCGGCAACCCGTCCCGCGCGCCCTCCCATGCCGAGGCAAGGACCGACAAATCGGCGTCGGTGAAGGACAGCGCGACGATATCCGCCGGGCTCTGATCCAGGTCTACAGCATCAGCCGCTCCGTCGGTCGAGTGGGACAGGACGCGCAACATATGCACTGGAGAAGCCTCAGGCCGCCAGCGCGGCCGTGATCGCGTCGCGATCGAGCCCCTTTTCGCCAATGACGACGAGCCGCCCGCGCCGTTCCTCGCCCGGAGCCCAGGCGCGGTCGAATTCTCGCCGAAACCGGTTGCCGACACCCTGGACCAGCAGGCGCATCGGTTTGCCTGACACCGCCACAAAACCTTTCATACGCAGCACGCCAAAGGCCTCGGCGGCGGCGGACAGGGAGATAAGCAGACCATCCGGGTCGCCGGTCGGGGGAATATCGACGACGAAACTCTCGAAATCGTCATGATCGTGTCCCTCTTCGCCGTCGTGATGAGATGGGCGCCCGGCGAGATCATCCTCGACGGCGGCTGTCAAACCCAGCAACACGGCGGGGTCTATCCGTCCTTCGCGCGTCTCCACAATTTGGACGGCGCGGGGCACGGTCGCGCGGATTTCGCGGGATATGCGGAATAGGCTGTCGGCAGACAGCAGATCCGCCTTGTTCAGGACAACCAGATCGGCGCAAAGGAGCTGATCCTCATAAACCTCCTCCAGCGGATTTTCGTGATCGATGGCGCCGTCGGCAGCGCGTTGCGCCGCGAGTTTGATCGGATCGTCGGCGAAGCGCCCATCCGCGACGGCGGCGCCATCGACCACCGCGATCACGCCGTCGACGGTCAGCCGCGTGCGGATGCCCGGCCAATCGAACGCCTTCACCAGAGGCTTAGGTAGCGCTAGTCCCGATGTCTCGATGATGATGTGCTCCGGCCGCGGCGAACGAGACAACAAGGCCTCGATCGCTGGAATGAAATCGTCGGCCACGGTGCAGCACAGGCAACCATTCGCGAGTTCGACGATGTTTTCCTCAGGGCAGGTCTCGATGCCGCAGGATTTGAGAATGGCCCCGTCGACCCCGACATCGCCGAATTCATTGATGATAAGCGCCAGACGCCGGCCCCGCGCGTTTTCAAGTACGTGCCGGATCAATGTCGTCTTGCCCGAACCCAGGAAACCGGTGACGATGGTGACCGGTATCTTCGCCAAATCCCGCATAGCTTTCCCCCCAAGCGACGCGAATAGGGGAATGCGCGGAAGCGAATCCGGGGTGGCCAACCCACTCGATAAAGAGCGTGCGGAGCCTCCGAACCGCGTCGGGGCACCCCGCCCGTCGCGTCAGAACTGGTCCGCTGGCCGGTTTCCTGGCTTGTGGGTCGCCGCCGTTCGCCGCCTTCCCGGTTATCCCCGAAGCGGGGCATGGCCAGTGGCTGAATTGGCGTTCGGCTATCCACGTACAGTTGCGGGGGCAGCCACGGTCTCGGCGCACTTAATCGCCGCCCGCGTTCCCGATTAACCCTCTGCTCAGAGGGACCATCGGACCACAACCATCTGTGCGACCGGCGGGACGCCGTGTCAATGGCGCCGAACACGCCACCGATTGACGCTCCCTGGAGACGCGCTATACGGTCAGGGTTCGATGGTTCCTTTCGGGGATCAAAAGGGAACGCGGTGAAGGGGCAACCCAATGCCGCGGCTGACCCCGCAACTGTAAGCGGCGAGCCATGCGCCATCACGCCACTGGAACTCCTCGAGATTTCGGGAAGGCGGCGCCCGGCGGAGACCCGCGAGCCAGGAGACCTGCCGTCGATCGTGGTCATGCGCGAACACATCGGGCGGGGCGCCTCGATGGAGACTGGAGAACGCGCGGATTCCCGCTCGGTCGCTAGGCTTTGGTTCGTGGTGACGCATCACGCCACGGAACCGCATAATGTCTATACTCAATCGATTCCTTCACGGACGAAAACGCATGCCGCGTCGCGCCATCATCGGCATCTATGCCCTGCTGATCCTTGGTAATCTGGGAACCTGGGCCTGGGCCGTCATCGCGTTCAGACATCAACCTCTGCTGCTCGGAACGGGATTGCTCGCTTATGGATTCGGGCTTCGTCACGCCGTCGACGCGGATCATATCGCCGCGATCGATAACGTAACCCGCAAGCTGATGCAGGACGGGAAGCGCCCCGTCAGCATCGGTTTTTTCTTCGCCATGGGGCATTCGACGGTCGTGATCATCGCAGCCGCCCTGGTGGCCGGAACCACGACCGCGATCGTCGCCCGCTTTGGCCACTTTAAGGAGATCGGCGGCGTTATCGGGACATCGATATCGGCATTTTTCCTGTTCGCCATCGCCGCCATGAATCTGATTATTCTGCGGGGCGTCTGGCGCACCTTCCGCACGGTTAGCCGAGGCGGCGCCTATGTCGCGGAGGATTTCGATCTGCTGCTAAACAATCGCGGGCTGCTGGCGCGGCTCTTCCGTCCGCTGTTTCGCATTATCACCCAAAGCTGGCAGATGTTTCCGTTGGGATTTCTGTTCGGCCTCGGCTTCGACACCGCGACCGAGGTTGCGTTGCTGGGCGTCTCGGCGACGCAGGCGGCGGACGGGCTCTCCGTCTGGTCGATCATGGTGTTTCCGGCGCTGTTCGCGGCCGGGATGTCGCTGATCGACACGACGGACGGCGTTCTGATGCTCGGCGCCTATCATTGGGCGTTCGTGAAGCCGATCCGAAAGCTGTATTACAATCTGACGATTACGCTGGTTTCGGTCATCGTCGCGTTGCTAGTCGGGGGAATAGAGGCGCTGGGCCTCATCGGCGATCAGCTTCGACTGGATGGCTGGTTTTGGAACGGGGTTGCGATGCTGGGCGACCACTTTAACAGCATAGGCTTCATGATCATCGGCGTCTTCATTGTCGCCTGGATGGGTTCGGCGATCGTCTATCGCTATAGTGGCCTCGATCGTCTTGAGATCGCGCCCGCGGCGCCGGGACCAGGAGATGATTGAAACGGACGCCGACAGGCGACACGCGGCGAAGATGGCGCGGCGCAAGGAAGTTCAGGACGCCGAGGTGGCTTCGAAGACCATACTCTCCAAGGGCCTGCTGATGGTGAATACCGGGCCGGGCAAAGGCAAATCCACCGCCGCCTTCGGTCTCGTCCTGAGGGCGTTGGGCCATGGCTGGCGCGTGGGCGTGGTGCAGTTCATCAAGGGCGCCTGGGCGACCGGGGAGCGCACGGCGCTCGAGCGTTTCGCAGACCAGATTGAATGGCGCACGATGGGCGAAGGATTCACCTGGGAGACGCAGGATCGGGCTCGCGATATCGCGGCGGCCGAACAGGCGTGGGCTGCGGTCCAGGAATTGATGGCCAACCCGACGATCCGGCTTTTGGTTCTCGATGAACTGAACATTGCATTGCGCTATGATTACCTTCCGTTGGAACCGGTGGTGGCGGCCTTGGCGGATAGACGCGGCGACCTGAATATCGTGGTGACCGGCCGGAATGCGAAGCCAGAACTGATCGCGATCGCGGATTTGGTGACGGAGATGAGTCTGGTGAAGCATCATTTCGCGGCGGGCGTGAGGGCTCAGGCCGGGATCGAGTTTTGATGCCGGAGAAAACTCCGCTGGCCAAGGCGTTGATGTTCCAGGGTACGGGGTCGGATGTCGGCAAGTCTCTGATCGTCGCGGGATTAGCCCGGGCGCTGACCAACAAGGGACTGCGCGTCCGCCCTTTCAAACCGCAGAACATGTCCAACAACGCGGCGGTGACAGCGGATGGCGGCGAGATTGGCCGGGCGCAGGCGTTGCAGGCGCGCGCCTGCCGGACGCCTAGTTCGGTGCACATGAACCCAGTACTTTTAAAGCCGCAGAGCGATGTCGGCGCGCAAATCGTCGTCCTGGGAAAAATCATCGGCAACGCGGCGGCGCGGGATTTTCAGGCGATGAAGCCGGGACTGCTGCCCAGGATCATTGCGAGTTTCGAATATTTGAAAGCCGAGGCGGATATCGTTCTTGTGGAGGGCGCGGGAAGCGCCGCCGAGGTCAATCTGCGCGCCAACGACATCGCCAATATGGGTTTCGCGCGGGAGGCTGGCGTTCCCGTAGTCCTGATCGGCGATATCGACCGGGGCGGGGTCATCGCACAGATCGTTGGGACCAAGGCCGTGATCGATCCTGAAGACGCGGCGATGATAGTGGGTTTTCTGGTCAACAAGTTTCGCGGCGACCCGGCGCTTTTTCAGTCGGGAATGGATTTGATCGCGGAAAGGACGGGCTGGCCCGATTTGGGCCTTATCCCCTATTTCAGGGATGCCCATCGCCTTCCAGCCGAGGACGCGATGGCGCTCGACGCCCGCAGCGCCATTGGCGACGGCGCCATCCTCGTCGCGGTCCCGCGTCTCGCCCATATCGCGAATTTTGACGATCTCGACCCGCTGAAAAGCGAGCCCTCGGTCAAGCTTATCATGGTTGCGCCGGGCGAACCGTTCCCAGGAAACGCCGATCTGGTGATCCTGCCGGGCTCGAAAGCGACCTTGTCGGATATGCGGGATTTTCGGCGCCAGGGATGGGATATCGACCTTAAGGCGCATGTCCGTCGCGGCGGCCGGGTGCTGGGCATTTGCGGCGGCTATCAGATGATCGGGCGCCGCATCGACGATCCGGATGGAGTCGAAGGCCCCCCCGGCGGAATGGATGGGCTTGGATTGCTGGACGTCGAGACCGTACTGACCGGGAAAAAGACACTGGCCGAAGTCAGCGGGAGCTCGATCGCCGATGGCGTCCCGTTCACGGGCTACGAGATGCATGTCGGGCGAACCAGCGGCGCGGATTGCGCACGTCCCTTCTTGCACTTCGCTGATGGGCGGGTGGACGGCGCGATATCGGCCAGCGGTCGAATTCGCGGGACATATGTGCATGGGCTGTTCGCGGACGACCGGCAGCGTGGCGCCCTATTGTCATGGCTGGGCGAAAGCGGCGGCGCATTTTCGTATGAGGCTGAAATTGAAGCGGTGCTTGATGGGCTGGCTGAACACCTGAGTCAGCATGTCGATCTCGCCCGCTTGATTAAAATCGCGCGATGACGAGGATCGACAGAAGCGCACCCCATGATAAGACGCAGGCTATCCGATAAAGCAGTAGGGCTTGGCGGATGTCGGTGGCGTTGGCCTCGCTGCGTCCAGTCCCCATGAAGGCGTCGTCGACGATCTCATCGCCATAGAATCGCGGGCCGCCAAGTTTGAGGCCAAGCGCGCCGGCCATGGCGGCTTCGGGCCAGCCGG
>CAJCJC010000280.1 GCA_903970575.1 Alphaproteobacteria bacterium | reverse complement strand
ACTAAGAGGCATCTCGGGAGCACGCCTCGCAATTTGCCTGCAACGGAGGAATGGATGCGCCGCATCGTCCTGGGGTTGGCCAGCATTGTCGCGATCCTGTCGCCGCCGGCCTTGGCGGATTCCCCATTTGCGTTCAACGTGCCGCGCGACTGGCATAAGCAAGAAGCGAACGGGCAGCAGAACTTCACCGCGCCCACCGGCGATGAGGGCGTTTCGATCACCTCCGCCCCATGGCTTGGGTCCGACCAGGCGCCGTCGACCGTTCTCGCCAGGCTGGTGGCGCAGTACCAACTTCGCTACCCCGATCTGCGCGTCATGACGGCCTGCAAGGTCTCGCCGACCCTGGCGTCCGCGACGTTCAGCCGGGGCGACCCCAAGGGACCTGTCAGCGAACGGCTGATCGTCAGCACCGGCCAGGGCGCCCCCAAGATCTCCGTCAACTGGGCGCCGGCCGACCGTTTCGCGCGCGATGACCTTAAGCTTGTAGGCATCCAAGCCTGCCCAAGATTGGAAGCGGACGCCCCGTCCCAAACCGCGCCCGTCTTCGAGACCTGGCGCGATCCGATGGAGGGCGCCTTCACCGTCAGCGTCCCGAAAGGCTGGGCGGTCGCCGGCGGCATGCGCCGGCCCAGCCCGCTCGATCCACGCCCATCCGTCGTTCTCCATTCGCCCGATGGGGCGCTCACCGTGTTCATGGGCGATGCCAGCATCGGCACGTTCGAGGTTCCGGACCCTATCCGCGCCCGCATGGGCTATGGAGAAGGCAAGACAATTCCCGCCGGGCCGAACTCCCCCATGGCGATCACGATCCGACGCTATATGCCTGGCGATCAGCTGGCCGAGGCGTATATTCGGGGACAATGCCGCGACGCCCGGCTCGTCGATCGTAAAGACCTGCCCGAGGAAGGCCGCGATCTGGCGAACGGCGTGCAGGAAGCCAATCCCGGTACCCCGGCGCGTGTAATGGGCCGCGCCGCCGCCTTGACGTTTGAGTGCGGCGGCAAGCAAGGACTGGTCGAGGCCGGGACTGTGTTGGCGGGACCGCCAAGCGGCCAGGGAATCTTCGTTTGGAGCGTGCCGCTGCTCGCGGGTTACGCGGGCGATCCGGCCCAGGCGCAGCTTGGGAACGGGGTGATGAACACGCTGGTCGCCAGTTTCAAATACGACCCGTCATGGGAGCAAAAGTTCAACGCCAATGCGCGTGGAACGGCCGGCAAGGTCATCGGCGAGCAGAACGCGGTATTGCGCGGCGTGCAGGCGCGGGCGAGCCAGGAGGCGTCCAGCAGCCTGAACCACCCCAACACATTCACGCCCCATTCCGGCGTGGTGACGCCCGCCGATACTAGTGGCAACAAGACCATGTGCAGCGCGCTCGACGCCTGCCAGTCGGTCAGCACGGACCATACCTATTACTGGATCAATAACAGCCAGGAGATCGTGCCCGGCAAGGAAACCGGCGAACCGCCCGACAACAGCGGAAACTGGTATCGCACCGAACAGCGCTGAGACCGTCGGCGACGCGCGCTGTTAACAAAGACTATATCTGGCGGCGCTTTGACCGCCGCCAGATATATTCGCTTTACATCGTCTTACCGACCGGAGCCATCGCGGGCGGCGCGCCCGGCGCAGGGCCGATACGGACGACCGTGGGGCCGATCGCGGCGATAACTTCGTGCGCGTCATAAGCCTGCGGGTTGGTCGCCGGCTTTTGCCCGTGGAAGGTCAGGATATCGGCGACCGCGTCATAGGAGTTGATCGGCCGGGTATAGTCGAAGCCGCCCCAGCCCGGGCCGCCGCCAAAGCCGCCATGGCGCCAGCCCCAGCCGCCGCCCCAGCCCCAGGCGAGCTCGTCGCCGTAATTTTCATAGGCGGTGTTCTTGTCGACATCCTTATTGGCGATGACGAAGTAATCGGCGCCGCTTTGCAGCGTCACCTCGGCGGCGCGATAGAGCATATAGGTGTCAACGGTCTGACGCGTGGTCAGCGAGTTGCCCTTGAACGAGATGCGGAAACGGTTCGCCTCGATCTGCTGGGTCGTGTAGCCGTCGCCGCCCGCTGTCGTCGCCGGCTGATAGGGCGTGGGCGTGGCGCAGGCGGCGACAAGCGCGACGCAAAACGCCGCCCCGACGTTTCGAAGGGAGCGGCTGGTTCGGAAACTGGACATAAACTACTCCTTTAAATGCGCCTTTCGCGCCATGAAACACGAAATGGTGTCGCGCTGTCGCCGGTCAACAACCAACGGCGCGCACGTAACTCTCTAGAGACACGGTGATGCTGCTTTGTTCCTGCACGGTAAATCGATTTAGGGCTGCGTCCCGATCGTTGTCCCTGACATGGCCCTTGGGTCACGGCTTGTCACGCTTCGGCGAGATGGCCCCCATTGGGGCGCCATGACCGGTCGCGAGGGTGTCGCCGATTTGCCCGCCCGGCGCCACTTTGCCCAGATAGGTAATGCCGGTGCTGGCCGCGCCGCTGCCGACGGCCGGGGTTTCCCACCATTGCCAGAGATGGCCGTCACGCGTGTCCAGGATCATGACGCGGCTTGCGAAGGTGCCGGGCAGGGCGGGCAGCGTGACCATTTGATAGCGGCCAACTGGCTCGTCGCCGGTTGCCGGGGCGGCCGCGGCCGGCCATGCGGCCAACGCCAGCAAAATATGCCCAACCGCGAGAAGGCGCGGCGCAACGCTTCCTTGAGTTGGCATTGGCGATATGCGCATCGACTTTCCTCCAGGACAGCCGCGACGCCGCGCACCGGCCAATTGTCATTTCCAGCCCGGCGCTATATACCACGGTCGCCCGAACGCATTCGCGCGCGGGTAATTCACACGCGGGCTAGGCGGCGCGCCGGACGATAAGTCCAGGGTCCGCTCCGGTGTCCTTTAATGGACAAATCCCGCGGAGGCTTCAACCGGACAAGGATAGTATCATGGCTCTGCCAGCTTTCACCATGCGCCAGCTTCTCGAGGCGGGCGTTCATTTCGGGCATCACACGCGTCGTTGGAACCCGCTGCCCGGTTTC
>CAJCJC010000279.1 GCA_903970575.1 Alphaproteobacteria bacterium | reverse complement strand
CTTCCGATCTGATATGCGGTGGTTCCTGTTCCTTGACGACGCAGCGCCGCCAATTATCGCAGGCGCATGGACCGACTTTCGATGCCGCGACGCTTGCCAGCAACGCGTGCGGTCGGTAAGCCATCGGTTGAATGCAAAGGCGTTCGTATTTATGATATGTTAATACTTCGTATTTAAAAACATCATGCCGGTAATGGTCGATCTCCTGGCCCTGATAGTATTGAGATGGCTCGCGTATGAATGATTTGACCCGTATTTTCGTCAGCGCTCTTGCCGGTATCCGCCTAGAGGCGACCCGCGGCATTGAAGCAGCTGCGTCCAAAGCGGGTGATGATCGGCGGGTCGGAGCTCATAGATGTGATCGGCGCCAAGGGAGCGCCCGCAAGATATCTCAAAGTGCGATGTCAACGGACGGAACCCCGCGTTGGCCGTTCGTGTTCACGATAGCCAATAAAATAATTCTCGAACTTCCTGGCATGACACATGGTCACTAATGCGAGCATCGGTACGCCCCGCGCCGGAGACTCCATGGCGACTATGCCAATGATGGATTTCAAGGCGACCGGCCAACCGGATATGGTTCTGGCGGTGCCGGAGTCAGCCCGTGCGATCGCTAAAGCAAAAAGAATTTCCAATTTTGGCGCTATCCGCGCGGAAGGTTCGCAAGCCAGGGCCACCAAGGGAAAAGCGCCGCTCGCTGCTTCTCGGTTTTCGAAAGTGGGGCTTGGAAAACGGGTGATTAACGAGGCTCGGATCGGGCATGCGCGATTAACGACGCTTCGGTTTACCGGGATAGGGATCAGCGCGATCAGAACTACTCCCGAATCGGTTAAGCGACCTTTGCGCATCGCCCTGGTGCGTGTCGTCCGAACCGTCGTGGCGGTGCCGGGCGGCAGACGAATGGTCTTGTCGGTGCAGCGTCGCATGCCCGAAACCAGTTCGTGGCTCCTCCGACGATATGTGGCCTATAGGCAGATGTCGATCGGTCAGGATATGGAGAGCTGTAAGCTGGCGACGGGCTTCTTGGAGGATTTCAGCCGCGATGAATCGCTTTACCTCCGCAGGATTGAAACCGCGTTGCGACCCGCACGAGAGCGGTAAGGTGGCTGGTGCGCCGAAAGACGCGATAATCTTGTCCGCTGGGATATCCGGGTGAGGCTTCTGATCGATCTTCAAGGCGCGCAGGGTCCCAGCAGCCAGCGCGGCATCGGGCGGCTGTCGCGGGAACTGGCGCTCGCCATGGCGCTTCAGCCGCGTGGGCATGATATCGAAGTTGCTCTCAATGCGGCATATGCGCGGGACGCCGATGATCTGAAAGCGTCTTTCTCGGCCTTGCTCCCCAAGAAGCAAATTCTGCTCTGGAACACCCCGGGGGGCACCGCGGATATTGATGCCTCAAGCGGGGGGCGGCGGCTTGTCGCCGAGCATATTCGCGCGCAGGCCTTTGCCGCGCGTGCGCCGGATATGATCCATGTCACTAGCCTGTTCGAGGGCATGGATAGCGATATCGTTCCCTGTTGGCCGCCCTTCACGGAGCGCCCCCCAGTGGTGGCGACATTTTATGACGCCATTCCTCTGATAAGACAGGAGCAATATCTTGAAGGCGCCTGGCGCGCCAATGGTCTGACCATGCCGTATTGGCGCCGGGTCCAGGAAGCGCGCATGTGCGACGGCCTCCTCGCGATTTCCGAATCGAGCAGGCGGGAGGCCATCGACTATATCGCGATGCCTCCCGCCGACGTTTTTAATATCGGAGCCGGCGTAGGTCCGGCATTCCATCGCATCGCTCTGTCCGAAGACGAGCGGAACGCGTTGTTTCGGCGCTATGGCGTGCGGGATGGATTCATTCTTTTCCTGGGGGCCGGTGATATCCGTAAGAACGAAACCGGCTTGCTCCAGGCTTATGGGCAGCTTCCCGAGTCGTTGCGCGCTCGGCACCAGCTTGTCATCGTGGGCGGTATGGTGGGGCGTGAACTGGGTGAAATGAGCCGGTATGGCGTTAACCGCGATGACGTCGTCACCGTGACCCGTGTCGACGAATGCGACATGCCCGCGCTCTATTCGACTTGCACGCTGTTCGTCCTGCCGTCCTTGCACGAGGGCTTTGGGCTTCCGGCGGTCGAGGCTATGGCCTGCGGCGCGCCGGTCATCGCCAGCAATACGACTAGCCTTCCCGAAGTGGTCGGTCGACCGGACGCCTTATTCGATCCGGAGAATACGGCCGACATGACGGCCAGGATCGAGGCGGTACTCGTGAACCCCGATTTCCGCCGATCGCTGGCTGAGCATGGACCCACGCAGGCGGCGCGCTTCACGTGGGCGGCGGTCGCCGATCGCGCCTGGACCGCGATCGAGGCCATCCACGACCGGCAGCCCCGCAATTCCATGTCGCTCCGCGGCTCCAGGCGCGTTCTGGCGGGCCGGAAGCGTCTCGCGTTCGTGGCGCCGCTGCCCCCCGACGAAAGCGGGATAGCGGATTATAGCCGCGACCTGTTGCCGGCGCTCGGCCGATATTACGACATCACATTGGTCAGCCCGCGTGGCAACACCTCGGATCCGTGGCTCGCCGCCAATTTCCCCGTGATCACGCCCGAGGCGCTGCTGGAGTCCGACACGCCATTCGACCGCGTCCTCTACCAGATCGGAAATTCGCATTTTCATCTGTTTCAGCTTCGCGGCCTCCTGCCGGCGTTACCGGGGGTCGTCGTTCTGCATGACAGCTATTTATCCGGCGTGCTGGCGTTTGACGCGCGGCAACCCGGGGGAGCCGCCTCGTTTTCGACCATCCTGCATGAATCACACGGATACGCGGCGGTCGCGTCGATGCTGGCGGACGGCGAGGAAGAGGCGGTGCGGCGCTTTCCCTGCAGCCTTGGGGTCATCGAACAAGCGGTCGGCGTTATCCAGCATTCGCGACACGCGCGCGCTATCCTGGCGGAACATTTTGGCCGATCGGTTCTGCGAGACGTAAAGCTCGTGCCGCATTTGCGACGCCCGTTTCGCCCGATGTCGCGTCAGGCCGCGCGGGCGCGGCTTGGCATCCCGGACGATGTTTTCCTCGTGTGCAGCTTTGGCATGGTTGCGCCGACAAAGCTTCCCGAGCGATTGCTCACTGCCTGGGAGCAAACCGGATTTGACGGACCCAAGGCGCGTTTGGTTTTCGTGGGCGACACCGTCGGGCTGGTGGAGCGGGTGTTTCGCAAACGGGTGTCGCGCATGGGGAGGGCCTATGGCGAGGTCGTTCAAGGCAGGGTATCGGAGCAGGTCTACGGAACCTGGCTGGCGGCGGCGGACGTCGCGGTGCAGCTTCGCGCAGGGTCGCGCGGGGAAAGCTCTGGAGCTTTAGCCGACTGTCTGGCGGCCGGCGTTCCAACGATCGTGAATTGGCATGGCGCGATTACGGACCTGCCGGAAGATGTGGTTTATGTCATTCCGGACCGGTTCAGCGACGCTGAGCTTGTGGCCGCGTTCCGGGCGCTTAAACGGGATCCGACGCTGGGCCTTCGCCTCGGGGAGGCGGCGCGTGCGTTTTGTGAGGCCGAACTGCATCCTGGCGCCTGCGCTAATCGCTATCATGACGCGATCGAAGAATTTTATACGTCCGGGGCCGCCGCCTCGAGCGTCGCGCTGATGGCCAAGCTGAGGCAGTCGCCGCCGCTTAATTTTTCCCCTCAGGATAGGCTCAGGGCCGCGCGGGCCCTCTCGCGGAACTTTCCGACCGCGCGTCCACCCTCGCTATTAGTGGACGTTACCGAATTGGAGGCATGCGCGCTCGACGCTGGCGCCAAGGAAATGGTGCGGGCGCAATTCCTGCAATGCCTTCGCGCTCATCCCCTTGACGTTCGTGTAGAGGCGGTCCGTTTGCAGGGCGGAAAGCTGAGGCTTGCGCGCGGCTTCGCCTGGGAATTGCTCGGATGGAGAATTCCGCCGCTGCCCGATCAGATGGCGGATGTCGGTCCTAACAGCATTATTCTGTTCACCGGCGCTGCATTAACAGGTGAAAGCGAAGCGATTCTCATGGAATGTCAGCGACATGGCGCCCGACTGGCGCTGCTCATGACAGAGACGGCTAATCATCCCTCCGCTCAGGGCCCGGTTCGTGCGATGGCCCTGGCGGATTTGATTGTTTCAAATGTCGACGAGGCGATTGCCGCCTTATTCCATGAACCATCCATGGCTCACGATCAAAGACTGGCCAGTCAGCGCGTTTGACGGGAAGCCGGCGAAGAAGACGGCCGCCTCCGCCACATCCTCGACCGTCGTGAATTCGCCGTCCACGGTTTCCTTCAGCATGACGTTCTTGATCACCTCTTCCTCGGTGATGCCGAGCGCCTTGGCTTGTTCTGGAATCTGCTTATCCACCAACGGCGTGCGAACAAAGCCGGGGCAGATCACGTTCGCGCGAACATTATGTTTGGCGCCTTCCTTGGCGACGACCTTGGAAAGGCCGATCAGCCCGTGCTTGGCGGTGACGTAGGGGGCCTTCAGCATCGACGCCTCCTTGGAATGGACCGATCCCATATAGATCACGCTGCCGCCGGTCGGCTGCTTATACATCTGCCTCAGCGCCGCGCGCGTGGTCAGGAAGGCGCCGTCCAGGTGGATCGCCAGCATCAGTTTCCATTTCGCGAATTCGAACTGGTCGACCGGCTCCACGATCTGGATGCCGGCGTTGCTGACCAGGATGTCGAGGCTTCCATAGGTATCGATGACCTTTTGCGTGCCTTCATCCACCTGGGCCTCATCGGTCACGTTCATCGCAACCGCGATCGCGTGCTCGCGGCCGCCGAGTTCAGCCGCCGTCGCCTCGGCCGCCGCAAGATTGAGGTCGGCGATCGCGACCTTGGCGCCCTCGCGGATATAGGTAACTGCGATCTCCTTGCCGATGCCGCTCGCCGCGCCGGTGACGATGGCGACTTTGCCCTTCAGACGCATGATATTGCTCCTTGATGAGAATTTCGGAGTTCAGGCCAGGTAGTCATGGATGACCTTGCCGAGCCCGAGGGTGAGATCGGCCAGGATATGAACGGCGGAAACCACCTCCAGGACGGGAAGCTCGGCCACGGGCGCCAGCGCATGAGGGGTCAGCGAGAGCGCCCCAGGTCCAGTCCAGGCCCCCTTCACCGTAACGTCTTCAAGGCGATACTCGACAAGCTCGCAGATACGGGCGGTGCCATCCACATGTGGGATGATTTTAAGAAGGAAATTGGGCGCCAGCAGCGACGCCTGCACGGCCGCCGAATCCAGGGTCTTATGCTTAAAGCCCATCGTACCCATCGCGACGCGGATGCCGTGGTATTCGAGCTTCCCAACCAGGGCGTCGATCTCGGTGCGCAGGCTCGGGTCGGCCAATTTCTTGGGAAAGCCCCATATTTCCCGGCCGCCCGCGATCGGTGGTTCATCGTTCAGGAACATGCAATGCGTATAGCCGCCCTTGCGTCCCTCGAAGGTCACCGGGATGACCTGGCCGCTTTCGGTGTAATCGCCGAATCCCGTCGAATCGGGCATGCGGATGAATTCATACTTTACCAGGTCGCCATCTACTTCGAGCGGCTCCGGAACCAGCGCGCGGAGCTTTTCGGGATCGGTCTTATAGGTGATGATGAGATATTCTCGATTCACGAAACGATAGGGGCCGGGCGGAAAGGCCGGGCTGGTCAATGGCATCGCAAAGGCGGTCTCGCGGACCTCGTGCTCTTTCATCGTCCATCCTTATAGCGGGGTTGGTCTAACAAAAAATCGCCGAAACGACGGCGGCGACGATCAGGCGGCCGAGAAATCGAACGTGAAGACGCCCTCCAGGCCCTTGGGGCGATGGAGGATTTCCTTATGTTTCAAGCTGCGCACCGCATCGTGGTATCCCGCGTTCCAATGCTCTTCCATCGTCAGGCGGGAGAATTCGTAATCCTTGGAATCGCCCTCGTATCGCTTGGCGCGATAAATCAGATGTACGATGTTGTAGACCGAGTGGTCGGTCGCGCTATTCAAAAGTTCGTATTCGGGTGTGTGCCGCAACTCATCGGGCACATGCCGAAGGAACTTCGAGAGGGCGTGACGGAGAGCTTGCAGCCGCTTGAACTGATCGGTGTTCTCGCGCGTGCGGCTGGAGAACTGTATTTCCTTCTGGCGGACGGCGACTTCGCCGATGGTGTGCGGGAAATGACCATGCGCGCTCCATAAATCGACCTGGAACGCGAGCGTGTCCTGCTTAGGCCCGTCCTCCAGAACCCATTGCAGCGGCGTGTTAGAGACGAGCCCGCCATCCCAGAAGAATTCCCCGTCGATTTCAACCGCGGGAAAACCCGGCGGCAAGGCGCCGCTCGCCATAATGTGCTCAGCGCGGATCGTGTCAGTCGCCGTGTCGAAATACGAGAAATTGCCGCTCCGAACATTAACCGCGCCGACGCTGAGACGGGTTTCGCCGCTATTGACCCGGTCGAAATCGATCAGCCGCTCCAGCGTCGGCTTTAGGGGGCTGGTGTCGTAATAGCTTGTGGCCCCCGGAGCCCCAGCCGGCTGCAGCCAGGGGCTCATTACCCGAGGCTTGAAAAAGCCTGGAGCTCCGTTCAACAGCGATTCACTTGCGCTGATCTGATTGAACATTCCTCGCGCGACGTCGCCCTTCAGGAACGGCGAGTCCGGTCCTCCCAGCCATGTGCTAAGGGAGCTATCGGTGATCAGCTCCCAAAATTCGCGGAGCTTTTTGACCCGTTCGCCCGGGTGATTACCGGCAATGATCCCGGCATTGATGGCGCCGATCGAGATGCCGGCTACCCAGTTAGGGTGAAGGTCGGCCTCGGCCATCGCCTGATAAACGCCCGCTTGGTAGGCCCCTAAAGCCCCTCCGCCCTGAAGAAGCAGGGCCACGCAATCGAATGGCGGATGTTCGTGAACCGTCTCCGCGACCGGAGGGTGGACAGGTTGACTCTCGAGAGAACTGCCATCCATCGCATGCGCCCTTTGGGTTGTTCGCGTCGACGGCGGCGTCTTACACTATCTATTCGATAAATGCTCTCATAAATCGATCGAGCGTTGAACCAAACGAATTGTTTCGATCGTCGCCCCTAATGCGCGCGACTCATCGGCATCTCGTCTTGCAGGCGGGTGAGAATGCCCGTGACAATGCTTGCGGTGCTGGTGAGCCCGATCTGTTTGGTCAGCATCATCAAT
>CAJCJC010000278.1 GCA_903970575.1 Alphaproteobacteria bacterium | reverse complement strand
TCCAGCAAACAATAAGGATTTTTTAAAATCTATATTGTATAAAAATGTTCTATCTACCATTATTTCTAGATTGAAAACAAAATTCCGTAGCATAAAATGCCTATCGGCCTCATTCTGCACGATTTTTCTCTCAAATATCTTCGCCCTGCTGCCAACTGCGCCGTGGTGATCGGTCTTAGCGCCTGCGCCTCTGGAGCGCGCAATGGAGCGATGACTGTCCCTGTCGCGCCGGATCAGATCATTGCCGGTAATTCGCCGATCAAGAACGCTATTACGGTCGGCACGGTCGATGGCGGCGGGGAGACCAATCCACTGTGGATGTCGAAAGTGTCGAACGCCAACTTCAAAACAGCCTTGGATAATTCGCTTGTAGAATTCGGTGCCAGTTTACTTTTAGGGAAATGCGCTGGTCCACATGCCCTTGTCGAGCCAACACAAAACGAACAGCGGGGGAGTTTGCACTATCGGCCCGCCCGTTTAGGATCGGCTGAATTCCAAAAAAGGCCCCCTTACATGCTCATCACGTCAATCGAGGCCGTGAAGTTTCGCCTGCCGCCCCGGCGGGATTTCAAATGGGCCGGCCTCGGCGTCGATCTGGGCGGCTTCGTCCTTGCGCGCATTCGAACAGACGATGGGTTGGTGGGTTATGGCGAGGCGACGCCGCTGCCCGATTGGGGCGGCGATTTCGGCCGTCACGGCGGCGAGACCTTGGCGAGCGTCGCGTCCATGGTGACCGATGTGTTGGGGCCGGCGCTCATCGGGCGCGACCCCACGCAGGTCACCCAGGCCCGCATCGTCATGGATGCGGCGCTGGCTGGAAACTCCTACGCGAAATGCGCGGTCGATATCGCGCTTCACGATCTGTGGGGCAAGATTGTCGGCCTGCCTATCTATCGCCTGCTCGGCGGCGCCTGCCGGGACAGCGCGCCGGTCGCGCATATGGTCGGCCTGATGCGGGAGCGGGAGGCGATCGAGGAAGGCGTCGCGGCGGCGGCCGACGGGCTGAAAACCCTGCAAATCAAGGGCGGCGTCGACCCCGAACGCGATATCCGGCTGGTCGCCCTGCTGCGCCGGGAACTGGGCGCGGATATTCATCTGAGGCTGGACGCCAACCAGGGCTATCGCGACGCCAAAAACGGCTTGCGCATTCTTCGGCGGCTTCAGGATGCGGGGGTCGATTCCGTCGAACAACCGGTCATCGGCCTGAAGGCGATGGCGGAGGTGACGCGGGGCGCGAGCGCGCCCATCATCGCCGACGAATCCTGCTGGGACGTGAATGACGCGCTGGAGGTCGTCGCCGCGCGCGCCGCGGACTGGCTGTCGATCTATCTGGCCAAGGCGGGCGGGTTTGTCGGCGCGGCGAAAGTCGGCGCCATCGCCCAGGCGACGTCCATGGCGTGCGACGTCAACGGCTCCATCGAATCCGGCATCGGCAACGCCGCCAATCTGCATTTCGCGCTGGCCACGCCCGCCGTCCAACTCGCCAGCGTCATCCCCATCAGCGCGCCCGCCGGCGCCCATCCCTATCGCATCGGCGGCCGCTATTACGAGGACGATATCGTGATGGCGCCGTTCGCCGTCCGCGATGGCGCAATCCTCCCGCTCGACGGCCCGGGCCTGGGAATCGCGGTCGACGAGGCGAAGCTCGAACGCTTCCGGTGCGGCTGAGACAATGCTGAAAAATAACTATGTCGAATTCAAAATTTATTTGTGGCAGTCGACGCCATATGAATTGAACCGCGGAGACTCAGAGACGCAAAGTTTGAACTTATTCTTCGCCGCACTCTGAAGCGCTCAGCGAATAGATCTTTTCAGACTTTGCGCCTCCGCGCCTCCGCGGTTAAACAGACTGGATTAGGCATGAAGAATTTGGAATGAAGCACTTATTTCTTTGCGCTGGCTAAGGTGGCGGTCTATCGGATCGCGGCCGATATCGGCGGCACATTCACCGACATCGCCTGCCTGTCGCCTAACGGCATGCTGTCGACCTATAAAACTCCATCGACGCCGGACGATCTCGCGCGCGCCGTCGCCGAAGGAATCTGCGCAATCGCCGCGCGGCTGGGCATGGACCGCGGCGCGTTTTCCGAGGTGCTGCACGCCTCCACCGTCGCCACCAACGCCATTCTGGAGGGCAAGGGCGCCGTGACCGCCCTGGTCACTACCGAGGGATTCCGTGACGTTCTGGAGCTCCGCCGCATCCGCGTTCCCCGGCTATACGAGCCGCTTTATTCGAAGCCGGCGCCGCTCGTCCCCCGCCGGCGGCGGTATGAGGTCAGCGAAAGGCTGGGCCCGAAGGGCGAGGTTCTGAAAATTCTCGATATCCCGGCGATGACGGCGCTGGCGTCCATGCTGGCCCTGTCGAAGGTTGAGGCGGTCGCCGTGTGTTTCCTCCATTCCTACATCAATCCCGCCCACGAGCTTGAGGCGGCGGCGATCCTGCGCCGCGCCCTGCCCGGCCGGTTCATCTCGGTATCCAGCGACGTACTGCCGGAAATCCGCGAATATGAGCGGACCAGCACAACCGTGGTGAACGCCTATATCGGCCCCGTCGTCGCGCGATACCTCCGCTCCCTCCAGGAACGGCTGAGGCAAAGCGGAATCGGCGGACGATTGCTGATGATGCAATCGAGCGGCGGCGCGCTGGACGTCGAGCGGGTGATCGCTACCCCGGCACGCATCGTCGAAAGCGGCCCGGCGGCGGGGGTGACCGGGGCGGCCTATCTCGGCGTCATCGCCGGCTATCGCGACATCATTACCTTCGACATGGGGGGCACCACCGCCAAGGCCTCGCTGATCGAGGATGGCCGCGTCGTCACCACGGACGAATATGAGGTGGGCGGCGGCATCTCGCTCAGCAGCAAGCTCGCCAAGGGCGGCGGCTATGCCCTGAAGCTGCCGGTGATCGACGTCGCAGAGGTTGGCGCCGGCGGCGGCAGCATCGTATGGGTCGATCCCGGCGGCGCGCTGAAGGTTGGGCCGCGCAGCGCCGGCGCGGTTCCGGGGCCGGCCTGCTATGGCGCCGGCGGCGAGCACGCGACGGTGACGGACGCCAATGTCGTGCTCGGCTTTCTGAACCAGACGGCGTTAGCCGGCGGGGCGGTCGCGATCCATGCCGACGCGGCGCGCGCGGCGCTGAGCAAAATCGGCGCGACGCTGAATTGCGACGTGCTGGAGGCCGCCTATGGCGTCCACCGCCTGGCGAACGCCACAATGATGCGCGCGGTCAAGGCGGTGTCGACCTATCGGGGTCGCGATCCGCGAGACTTCATTCTCTTCGCCTTTGGCGGCAATGGCGGCGTTCACGCGGCGGCGCTGGCGCGCGAGCTGCAAATCCGCCGGGTCGTCGTTCCGCCTGGCGCGGGCGTGTTCAGCGCGGTCGGCCTGTTGTTCGCCAATATCGAGGTCGCGCGGTCGGTCGCCTTTCCGCGACCGCTGGAGGATGCGGCGCCGGGGGATATCGAATCGCGCTTTCGCGAATTGGAGGCGCGGGTCATCGCCGAACTGGACGGCGGTGAACGGGCCATACTCCGCTGGCGCGCGGACCTGCGCTATGCCGGCCAGGGCTTCGAACTTTCCGTGGACGTGGCGCCGGGCATAAGCACCGATGACGATATGTCGGCGATCCGTCAGGCGTTCGAGCGCGAGCACATGCGCAGCTATGGCCATCTTCTGGATGGGCAGCGCATCGATCTGGTGACGCTGCGGGTGATCGGATCGCTGCCGCATGGCGGCGCCGACCGCCTCGCCGCCCCGCCGCCGGAGGTCGAGACCGACGCATACGCGCGACCGGTCTATTTCGGCGCGGAACACGGGCTGTGCGATACGCCGGTGATCGGGCGCGGCGGATTGCGCCAGGGCGCGAGAAAAGGTCCATTGGTGATCGAGGAATACGAGGGCACGACCATCGTGCCGCCGGATGCCACGGCGTCGCTGGACGCGCACAATAATATCGTCATCGATCTTTAACCGGGGTAACCGCGATGGACGCTGATCTGGACCCGATCCTGCTTGAGGTGCTCAAGAACGGATTCGACGCCATCGCCGACGAGATGGCGTTGATCCTGATGCGGACGGCGCATTCGCCCATCGTGCGCGACGCGATGGATTATTCGACGGCTTTGTGCGACCGGGACGGCCAGACCCTGGCCCAGGGGCTCACCACGCCGATGCATCTGGGCAGTTTCTATGACGCCATGCGCCATCTGATCGCCCAGTATCAGGGGCGAATCGCGCCCGGCGACGTCTTCATCGGCAACGATCCCTACGCCGCCAGCGGCCAGCATCTGCCCGACATCTATATCATCAAACCGATCTTCCACGCGGGCGCGCTGTGCGGTTGGGCGACGACGCTGGCGCATCATGTCGATGTCGGCGGGCTGGTGCCCGGCAGCAATTCCATCGGCGCGACCGAGATTCACCAGGAGGGGCTGAGACTGCCGTTCCTGAAACTGTTCGACGGCGGCGTCGAGAACGAAACCTTGTTCACCATCATCGCGACCAATGTGCGCATGCCCGATCAGGTGCTGGGCGACCTCAAGGCGCAGATGGCGGCCTGCCGCGCCGGCGAACAGGGCTTTCAGGCGCTGCTCGGCCGGTATGGCGCGGATAAAATCGCACGCTATGGCGACGCCTTGCAGGATTACGCCGAAACTCTGGCCCGCGCGGCCTTCAGCGAGATTCCGGACGGTGTCTATGAATTCACCGATCATATCGACGGGCTGGGCGAAAACCCCGAAGTCATCACGCTGAAGCTCAAACTGATCGTCGCCGGGTCGGAGGTGACGGCGGACTGGACCGGGACCGCGCCGCAGGTCAGGGGCGGAATCAACGCGCCGCTCTCGTTCTGCAAATCCAACGTCTACGCCGCTTTGCGCTCGATCATGCCGCTCGACGCGCCGAACTGCCACGGCTTCTCGCGCCCCATCCACGTCGTCGCGCCCCCTGGCACGCTGGTCAACGCGCTCTATCCAGCCCCGTGCGGCGCGCGGGGCATCACCGGCTATCGCATCGTCGATTGCGTGTTCGGCGCGCTGGCCAAGGCCGTGCCCGACCGGGTGGCCGCGGACGGCACGGGCGGATCGACCTTGCCCAGCTTTGGCGGCCGCAACGAGGGCCAAAACTTTGTCTTCTCCGAATGCATCATGGGAACCTGGGGCGCGACCTCGGCGCATGACGGGCAGGAAGGCGTGCCGCACATGGCCTCGAACCAGGCGAATGTGCCGATCGAAACCATCGAGGCGGATTATCCGATCCGGATCGAGAAATACGGTTTCCTCGCGGATACAGGCGGCCCGGGCCGGTTCCGGGGCGGCGTCGGGTTGACGCGGGAATACCGGGTGCTGGTCGATGACGTCTATTTCGGCGTGCGTTCGGACAAAAACCTGTATCCGCCGCATGGGCTGTTCGGCGGCGAGCCGGGGGCGCGGTCGCGCAATCTGATCAATCCGGGCAACGGCGAACGATCCCTGCCCTCCTTGCCGGTCGCGCCGGTGACGCTGCGACGCGACGACGTCTTCCGCCATGAAATGGCCGGCGGCGGCGGTTATGGCGACGCGCTGGACCGGGACCCGGCTTTGGTGCTGGAGGATTTGCTCGACGAAAAAATCACACCCGCCCACGCAAGCGCGGCCTATGGCGTGGTGATCCAGCCGGGCGCCGACCTCGCCATCGATTGGGCCGCGACCGAAAGGCTGCGCCTGGAACTGCGCGCCGCACGGATGGCGGCGACCGTCCCATGACAAGCCGCGTCACCTCGGACCTTGACCCATTCTCACCAGAATTCCGCGCCGATCCCTACCCGCGCTATGCCGAGCTTCGGGCGCTCGGGCCGATCGTCTGGCTTGACCGCTACGGAATCTGGGTGGTGTCGCATTACGAGCAGGTGCGCGCCGTACTGACCGACTGGGAAATCTTCAGCAACGCCGGCGGCGGCGGGTTGGCGAACTACTTCACCACGCCGCCCTGGCGTCCGCCCAGCATCATCCTCGAGGCCGATCCCCCGTTGCACACCAGGACCAGGGCCGTGCTGATGCGGGTGGTGTCGGCGATGGCCGTTCGCGGCATGCGTCACGGCTTTCAGCAGGTGGCGGACAGCTTGATCGACCGGGCGCTGGTGCGCGGGACGCTCGACGCCATTCCCGATTTGGTACAGCCCTTTCCCCTGACCGTCTTCCCCGACGCGGTCGGCTTGGCGAAAGACGTGCGGGAAAACCTGCTCACCTATGGCGCGATGGTCTTCGGCGCCTTTGGGCCGAGCACGCCCTGGCATGAGGAGCTGATGCTCCAGGCGCCGGCCGTGGGCGACTGGATTCTGGCCCATTGCGCGCGCGACGCCCTGACGCCGGTGGGTCTCGGGGCCTCGATCCATGCAGCCGCCGATACGGGCGAGATCACCGCCGAGGAGGCGACGCTACTGGTCCGCTCCCTGCTGTCGGCGGGCGTGGACACCACCATCGATTCGATCGGTCTTGCTTTGCGCTGCCTCATCGATCATCCCGATCAATGGCGCCTGCTGCGTGACGACCCATCCTTGGCCCGCGCCGCGTTCGAGGAGGCGACGCGTTACGATTCCTCCAGCCAGAGCCTGTTCCGCACCACCTTGCGCGCCGTCGAATTCGCCGGATCGGACATCGGCAAGCATGAAAAAGTACTGGTGCTGGTCGGCTCCGCCGGACGCGACCCTGCCCGCTGGGACGACCCCGACCGGTTCGACATTCGCCGTAAATTGACCGGACAGATCGGTTACGGCGCCGGCATTCATGGCTGCGTCGCCCAGATGATGGCGCGGCTGGAGGGCGAGGTGTTCTTCCAGTCGCTGGCGACGAAGGTCAAAACGCTGGACTCCGCCGGGCCGTCGGCGCTCAGGCTCAACCCAGGATTGCGCGGTCTCACCCAATTGCCGATCGCGATGAACTGAGAGACTCCGGTGAAGGGCGCCAAGAATTGGAACTGATACGGGAATCCTATTCCTCCCAGATTCGCCCGGTGCTGCATGGGCTCGCCGGCGCCGTATCCGCCGCCCATCCGCTGGCGGTGGCGGCGGGCCAGGAATTGCTGCAAAGCGGCGGGTCGGCGGCGGACGCGGCCATCGCCGCGCAGGCCGTGCTTTGCGTCGTCGCGCCGGACGCCTGCGGCCTGGGCGGCGATATGTTCGCGCTGGTCCATTCCATCGGAGGCGATCCGGTCGCGATCAACGCATCCGGCGCGGCGCCCATGGCGTTGTCGCACGCCGCGGCCGACGGGCCGAACAGCATCACCGTTCCGGGCATCGTCGACGGCTGGGGCCGCCTGTCGGATCGGTGGGGTAAGGCATCCCTGGCCCGGTGCCTGGAACCCGCGATCCGCATCGCCCGGGGCGGCGTTCCCGTCACCGGCGCGCTGGCCGCCACGGTCGACGCGCAGCGTCAACGCCTGCTGCGCGGCGGGGCGGCGCCGTGGAGCCTGCTCAGCCTGTCGCCCGGTCAATTATTCATTCAGAACGCACTCGCCGATCTGCTCGAAACCATCGGGCGGGAGGGCGCGCGAAGCTTTTATGAAGGCGAAGCGGCCGCTTCGATCGGCCAAACCGTGCTGGGCCTCGGTGGCGCGCTGAGCCCGGCGGATTTCGCGGCGCACCGCACGGAAATTCGCGCCCCGATCCTAACGCGCATGGGCGATGTCACCGTGGCGACCCAGCCGCCGATGGCCCAAGGCGTGCTGCTCAGCATGGCGCTGTCGGCCTTGGATGGGCTTGGCCCACTTCCCGAAGGGCTCGGCGACCATGTGGGCGTCGAGCTGACCGAGGCGGCCTTCGCCTTTCGCGCCCGCGTCGGCGAAGGCGAAAAGCTGCTATCCGAAAATCTTTCGGTGGATTTCACCCGCGCCGGGCTGCGTGGCGGCCCGCGCGCCTATCTTCACACGGCCGGCGTCGCCGTCGGCGACCGGGCCGGGCTTACGATCTCCTCCCTGGTCAGCGTGTTCGACGATTTCGGCTCCTGCGTTTACGTACCGGCATGCGGCGTCACCCTGAATAATCGCGCCGGCGGTTTCACCGATGGCCCGAATGCGGCCGCGCCCGGCAAGCGGCCTGTGCACACCCTGGCGCCGGCGCTGCTGATGCGCGGCGCCGACTCGATCGGGCTCGCCACGCCAGGCGCGGACGGGCAGGTGCAGACATTGCTGCAGGTGACCGCCGCGATCCTACGCGACGGCGTCGACCTCGCCCAGGCGATCGCCAAGCCGCGCTGGCGCAGCGAGAACGGCGCGCTTTTGGTCGAGGAGAGCCATCCCGGCGCGGCCCGCCTGAAAACCCTCGGGCATCGCGTCCGTCCGCTTCCCGACGGCGACACGCGCTTCGGCGCCGTCGTCTGCGCCGGCCGGGTTGGCGACATCCCGATAGCGGTGTCGGACTGGCGCCGCCACACATGGTCCGGCGTCGCGTAATATTACGCCAAGGGTCTTGGATTTTGCCTTTCTAAAATTCCGTCATTGTGAGCGGCGCGAAGCAATCCAGAATCCAAAGCGCCGGCAGGCTGGATTGCCGCGCTTCGCTCGCAATAACGGCAAATTCGCATCGCATGGCGCGTCCTCACGACTGAGACTGAAGCTTGGCGGCGTCACTCACCACCTCGGCCGCGCGCCGGGCGACCTCAGGAATCGGCGTATCGGCCGGTAGCGTAAACAGTAAGACGCGTTCCGGCGCCCACCCGCCACCCTTTAGGGCAACATAGGGACGCATGCGATACGCACCAGTCTTGGGATCTGTGCCTAACGACCAAGTGAGTGCTCCCCGTTCGAAGGCGGACCAGGATTTTACGCCTGTCCGAGCGACGGTCATCCAACTGGGGGATGCAGCAGCCTCGGCCTCGGTGATGAACGGATTGCCGATCGCTATCGCTCGCTCAATGGCTTCACTTAAGGCCGTGATATCAGATGCCGGCGCTACCTGGACAGGCTCGGTCTGCCGGTAATAGCTGCCCGGGATTAGCCGTGATGTCGGTATATAAACCATGCCTTTCCGAAGATATGGGCTAATGTTCATCGATGAGCGTCCATGTCCGCATCCCAATTCCATCCAAACAAGCCTGCTTAGACGGATGACGCGCCTTTACGACTGAGACTGAAGCTTAGCGGCGTTGCTCACCACCTCGGCTGCGCGCCGGGCAATTTCGGGAATCGGGGTATCAGCCGGCAGCGTAAATATCTGGATGTGATCCGGGATCCACCCGCCACCTTTGAGTGGAACATAGGGACGCATGCGGTACGCACCAGTCTTGGGGTCTGTGCCTAACGACCAGGTCAGCGTTCCCCGTTCGAAAGCCCGCCAGGATCTTACGCCCGTCCTAGCGACGGTCATCCAAGTTGGGGATGTAGCAGCCTCGGCCTCGGTAATGGACGGATTGCCGATTCCAATTGCTCGCTCAAAGGCGTCAGTCAACGCGGCGATATCGGCTGCTGGCGCCACCTGGACGGGCTCGCTCTGGATGTAAAAGCTGCCAGGAATTAGACGTGATGTTGGTATGTAGACAATGCTTTTCCGAAGATATGGTCTAATGTTCATCAGCAAGCGTCCCGATCAGAATCCAAATTCCATCCAAAACAAGCCTGCTTAGCCGGATGACGCGCCATTACGACTGAGACTGAAGCTTAGCGGCGTTGCTCACCACCTCGGCTGCGCACCGGGCGACCTCAGGAATCGGCGTATCGGCCGGCAGCGTGAACAGTGAGACGCGTTCCGGCGCCCACCCACCACCCTTGAGGGGAACGTAAGGATGCATGCGGTACTCGCCCGTTTTGGGATCGATGTTTACCGACCAGGTCAGCGTTCCCCGTTCGAAGGCGGACCGGGATTTTACGCCCGTCCGGGCGACGGTCACCCAACTCGGGGATGCAGCAGCCTCGGCCTCGGTGATGGATGGATTGCCGATTGCGATTGCTCGCTCAAAGGCGTCAGTCAAGGCGGAGATGTCAGTTGCCGGCGCCACCTGGACGGGCTCGGTTTGACGGTAAAAACTGCCAGGAATTAGACGTGATGTTGGTATGTAGACAATGCTTTTCCGAAGATATGGTCTAATGTTCATCAGCGAGCGTCCCGGTCAGAATCCAAATTCCATCCAAACAAGCCTGCTTAGCCGGATAACGCGCCATTACGACTGCGGCTGAAGCTTGGCGGCGTCGCTCACCACCTCGGCCGCCCGCCGGGCGACCACAGGAATCGGCGTATCGGCCGGCAGCGTGAACAGTGAGACGCGTTGCGGCGCCCACCCGCCACCTTGAGGGGAACGTAAGGATGCATGCGATACGCGCCAGTCTTGGGGTCTGTGCCTAACGACCAGGTAAGAGCGCCCCGTTCAAAGGCGGACCATGATTTTACGCCCGTCCGCGCGACGGTCATCCAACTGGGGGCTGTGCAGCCTCGGCCTCCGTGATGGGTCGTGTTCCCGGGCGTGGTGTATGAGCGGCTCCAGCCGATGAGGCCCGCAGGGCGGCGTAGCCGTCCGAAGGGTCTTATCGG
>CAJCJC010000277.1 GCA_903970575.1 Alphaproteobacteria bacterium | reverse complement strand
GAAAGAGATGCCCCAGCACCGCGCCCAGCCCCGCCGCCAAGGCTGCGTCCCGCCCAAACCCCGCCGCCAGCAGCACGGCCAGCGCGCCTTTTCCGGAATCGAGCAGCAGCACCGCCAGCGCCAAAGGCTTGTTGCCGGTGCGCAGCACATTGGTCGCCCCGATATTCCCCGAACCGATCGCCCTGATATCCCCCAGCCCCGCCATCCGCGTCAGCACCAGCCCGAACGGGATCGACCCCAGCAGATAGCCGCCGATAAGGGCAATAAGAGCGAAGAGCAGGCCCATGGAAGGCATCTTAAAAACGCCTCCCCCCTTGAGGGGGAGGTCGGCGACGCCTTAGCGTCGCCGGGTGGGGGGTGTGGCGCGGCCTTCTTGTCGAAATCGGAAGGGAGGCGCTTTCCGAAATCGTTAAATGCGGATGAACTACCATCCTCCGGTCTCCAACCAGCGCTCTGCCTGGTCCAACCGGTCCACGCCCCAGAACGCCTCGCCGTCGACGATGATGAACGGCGATCCGAAGACGCCCCGCGCCAGGGCGGCTTCGTTTTCCATGCGGGTGCGTTCCTTGGCTTCCGCGGCCGCCATCCCGGTCAGCACGGCCGTCCGGTCCAGTCCCAGCCCGGCGGCGATATCCGCCACCGCCTCGGCCCCGCCGATGGCGTGGCCGGAAAACGCGGCGTCGTACAGCGCATGGGCGAGGCCGCGGGCGGCCTCGGGGTCGCTGCTGTCCAGCCAGTAAAAGGCGCGGTTGGCGGAAAGGCCAGAAAACGGGAACGGCTCCGGCATCGCGAACGGCAATCCATGCAGCCGCGCCGTGCGGGCGAAATCATGCTTCGCGTAATCGCCTTTCATCGGAATTTCGGTCAGCGGCGTCATCCCGGTCAGCTTGAAGACCGCGCCCAGCAGGATCGGTCGCCAGATGACCGCGCGCCCATGCCGCGCGCCCAGATCGTCGATCAGGCGGCTGGCGATATACCCATAGGGGGAGGAGAAATCGAAGAAGAATTCAATAGGCGCCGGCATGGAGGGTCTCCTCGCTTTGATACACGATCCGTCCGTCCACCATCGTCATCAGGACTTTGCCCAGGACCGGGCGCTTGTCGAAGGGCGAGTTCTTGGATTTGGAGCAAAAGGCGCCGGAATCGATCACCCACGGCCTGTTCAGGTCGAACACCATCAGATCCGCCGCCGCGCCGATTTTGAGCCGCCCCATCGGAAGCCCGAGGATTCCGGCCGGTATCACCGTCATGCGCGCGAGCAGGTCCAGCAGGCCGATCTCGCCCTTATGATACAGCTCGAGCGCGATCGGCAGCAGCGTCTCCAGCCCCACGACTCCCGGCGCGGCCGCCGCGAACGGCACGCGCTTGGCGTCCTGATCCTGCGGGGCATGGTCGCTCGCGATGGCGTCGATCGTGAAATCCGCCAGACCCGCGATGATCGCCCGCCGGTCGTCATCCGTGCGCAGCGGCGGCGACAGCTTGGCGAAGGTGCGATAATCCCCCACATCCACCTCGGTCAGGGCGAAATAGGGCGGGGCCACGTCGCAGGTAACCCGCAGCCCCTCGCTCTTGGCCACCCGGATCAGCTCCACGCCCTCCGCCGTCGACAGATGCGCCGCGTGGTATCGCCCGCCCGTCAACGCCACCAGACGCAAATCGCGCTCCAGCATGATGATCTCGGCGGCGCGCGGAATGCCCGCCAGCCCCAGGCGCGTCGCGATCTCGCCCTCGTTCATCTGGCCGCCCGCCGCCAGGCTCGCCTCTTCCGGATGTTGCACCAGAACCTTGCCGAATCCCTTGGCGTAGGACAGCGCCCTGCGCATGGTCAGCGCGTCGCCGATCGCGTGAACGCCATCGGTGAAGCCGACCGCGCCTGCCTCGGCCAGCAACCCCATCTCGGCGAGGTCCCGCCCGGCCGCGCCCTTGGTCACGGCGCCATAGGCGAAAATCTTGACCAGCTTCGCCTCGCGCGCCCGCCTGGCGATGAATTCCAGCCCGGCGATGTCGTCCAGCACCGGCGACGTGTTGGGCAGCATGGCGAAGGCGGTGATCCCCCCCGCCGCCGCCGCCCGGCTGGCGGACAGGATGGTCTCGCGCTGCTCCTCGCCGGGTTCGCCGACGGCGACCCGCATGTCGACCAGCCCGGGCGCGAGGCACAGGCCCGTGCAGTCGATTATGCGCGCCGAGTCCGGCGGCGCGACGTCGGGGCCGATGGCCGCGATCTTGCCGCCCTCGACCAGCAGAACGCCGATCTCGTCGCGTTCCTTCGCCGGGTCCAGCAGCCGCGCATGGGTGAAGGCGGTCAGCATCAGGCGTTCGCCCGTGTCGACGCCAGCAGGCGCAGGCACGCCATCCGCACCGCGACGCCGAATTCGACCTGATCCAGGATCAGGCTGCGGCCGATATCGTCGGCGACTTCCGAATCGATCTCGACCCCCCGGTTCATCGGCCCCGGATGCATGATCAGCGCATCTGGCTTGGCCGCCTTCAACCGGTCGAAGGTCAGGCCGTGGAAATGGAAATATTCCCGCGACGACGGCACGAACCGCCCGCTCATCCGCTCGCTCTGCAGCCGCAGCATCATGACGATATCCGCGTCTCGCAGCCCCGCGTCCATGTCGTGGAACACGTCGACGCCCATCCGGTCGATCGCGGTCGGGATCAGCGTCGGCGGCCCGACCACCCGCACATGCGCGCCCATCGTCACCAGCAGATGGATGTTCGATCGCGCCACCCTGCTGTGCAGAATATCGCCGCAGATCGCGACGCTCAGCCCCGCCAGCCTGCCCTTGCGCCGGCGGATCGACAGCGCGTCCAGCAGGGCTTGGGTCGGATGTTCATGAGTCCCGTCGCCGGCGTTGATCACGGCGCAGTTCACCTTGTCCGCCAGCAATTTGGGCGCGCCCGATAGGGAATGGCGCACGATCAGGAAATCCGGATTCATCGCGTTCAGGGTCATCGCCGTGTCCAGCAGCGTCTCGCCTTTCTTGACCGAGCTGCTCGACACCGACATGTTCAGCACGTCGCCGCCCAGCCGCTTGCCCGCCAGTTCGAACGAGGTGCGGGTGCGCGTCGAATCCTCGAAGAACAGATTCATGATCGTCCGCCCCGCAAGCTCCCGGCTGCGTTTGTCCGCCCGGCGGTTCTGCTCGACATACGTTTCGGAAAGGTCGAGCACGGCGGTGATCTCCGCCGCGCTCAACCCCTCGATGCCCAATAAATGCCGGTGCGGCCAGACGATGTCGCTCAATGCTGACTCACGCGACGCCACGCGCCTTGAACCAGGCCAGCATCTTGGACCAGCCATCCTTGGCGGCCTCTTCGTTATAGCTGGGCCGGTAATCGGCGTTAAAGCCATGCTGGGCGTCCGGATACACGATAATGTTGCTCGTCGTATCCCCCGCGGCTTTCAGCGCCGCCAGCATCTGGTCCCGGTTTTCAGGGGTGATCCCCGTATCCTTGCCGCCATACAGGCCCAATACCCGCCCCTTAATCTTGTCCGCGACGTCGATCGGCGCCGCTCCAGGCATGCCGGGCCGGCCGACCAGCGGGCCATACCACGCCACGCCCGCCTTCACCGCTGGATTATGCGCGGTGTAGAGCCATGTCTTGCCCCCACCCCAGCAAAACCCGGTCACGCCCAGCTTTGCGGTATCGGCATGCTCGCTCTTGGCG
>CAJCJC010000276.1 GCA_903970575.1 Alphaproteobacteria bacterium | reverse complement strand
GATCGGGCCAGCGCCAAATTCGGCGCCGTGTGGCACATCAACTGCCATTCGATGCCGTCGTCGACCGCGCCCCGCGCGCCGTCCCATGGGTGGGAGCGGGCCGATTTCGTCCTGGGCGACCGGGACGGAACCACGTGCGAGCCGGGATTTCGCGTTTTGGTGCAAACCACGCTGGAGAGCATGGGCTATGACGTGCGGATCAACGATCCGTATAAGGGCGTCGAGCTGGTGCGCCGCTTTGGCATGCCGCGTCAGGGGCGGCATTCGCTTCAGATCGAGATCAATCGCCGGCTTTACATGAACGAGGATACGCTGGAGCGTAATCAGGGCTTTGCCCGGCTGCGGCAGGACCTCGAGATCCTGGTTAGCGCCATCACGTCCTACGCCGATGGGCAGCTCACGGCCGCCGCGGCGGATTGAGACGGCCGCTTCCGAAGCCCGATTCCCACGCCGCGACTAGGGCGTCATCCAAATCCTTCATGGACGCGGGGTTCCCGAGCGCCGCCAATGACGTAACGCCATGATCGCGGATGCCGCAGGGCACGATCCCGTCATAATGCGACAGGTCCGGCGCGACATTGATCGCGGCGCCGTGATAGGTGACCCAGCGGCGGATGCGCACGCCGATCGCGGCGATCTTGGCCTCGCTTCCCGGTAGCCCGCCATGCGGCCCCATATCGACCCAGAGGCCGACCCGGCCCTCCCTGGGTTCGGCGCGCACGCCCAGCAGGGCAAGCGCGCGCATGATCCAATCCTCCAGCGCGCCGACGAAGGCGCGCACGTCGGGACCGCGCCGTTTCAGGTCGAGCATCACATAGAGGGTGCGCTGGCCCGGGCCGTGATAGGTCAGTTGGCCGCCGCGCCCGGTCTGGAACACGGGAAATCGCGGGTCGATCAGATCTTCCTGCTTCGCGCTCGAACCGGCGGTGTAGAGCGGCGGATGCTCCACCAGCCAGATCAGTTCGGCGGCTTCGCCCGCGCGGATCGCGTCGACCCTCGCCTCCATCGTCGCCACCGCGTCGGGGTAGGGAACCGGCCCGGCCGCCCAGCGCCATTCCACGGCTTCGCCATAAGGGTTGCACGGCAGGCCGGCATCAGGTTTCGATTCCATCGGGGTCCATCATGCTTTACGCTGAGCGTCGCGACCCGAACGCGGCCGATCTTGAAGAAATGGCGCCAATCGTTGAAGGTTTTGCTCGTCGACGATAATGAACTTCGCGCCGACGCGGTGGCAAGTCGCCTGGCCGACGCGGGGGTTGGCGTGATCGTGCGCCTGCGTTCCGGCCAGCGGCTGATCGACATCGTGCGGCAAGAGGCGCCGGATGTGGTGATCGTCGACATGGCGCGCCCGGACCGGGACAGCCTTGACGGTATCCGGCAGGTGAATCGGCAAAGCCCGCGCGCCATCGTCATGTTCGTCGATCAGGACGACCCGGCCTTTATGGAGGAGGCGATCGAGGCGGGCGTCAGCTCTTATAATTTGCTGGGCAGCGCCATTCCCGACGTCAAACCGATCGTGCAAAGCGCGATGGCGATCTTTCGCCGGTATCAGCGGGTTTCGGAGGATTTGAGCCGGGCCGAAGCGCAGCTGCGGGAGCGGGCGACGATTCAGACCGCCAAGTCGATCTTGATCCAGACGCGGCGGTTCGGGGAACCGCAGGCGCATAGCTGGCTCAGGCGGAACGCGATGAACAGCGGCAAACGCATGGTGGACATCGCCCAGGCGCTGATAGACGCCGAGGGGAAGAAAGCGGGATGACCACCGATATCGACCAAACGGGCGCGGCGGCGCCCATTCGCATCGGCTTGCTGCGCCTGACCGACGCCGCGCCGATCGTGGTCGCCCAGGAGAAAGGCATATTCGCCGGAAACGGGCTGGACGTGCGGCTTTCGGTCGAGCCGTCATGGGCGAATATCGCCGATAAGCTGACCTTTGGGTTGCTGGACGCGGCGGTGATGCCGCCGCCGCTCGCCTTCGCGGTGTCGCTCGGCCTGCGCGGCGCGGCGGCGAAGCTGATCGTGCCCATGTCGCTGAGCCTAAACGGCAACTCCGTCACCGTTTCGACCGAGGTGGCGGACGCCGTGGCTTCCGCGCTCGGCGACGGGCCGATGGCGGTCGGGCGCCGACTTCGCGACACTCTCCGCGGCCGGTCGACGCGGCTCAGATTCGCGGTCGTTCATGTCTATTCGACCCATAATCTCTTGCTGCGCTATTGGCTCGCGTCCTGCGGCATCGACCCGGACGAGGATATCGACATCGGCGTCGTGCCGCCGGCGGAGGCCGCGGAGGCGCTCGGAACAGGGCAGATCGACGGATTCTGCGCCGGGGCGCCCTGGGGAGAGGTGGCGGCGAAGGCGGGGATTGGACGGACGATCGTGCGGTCGTCCGAGATATGGGGCGGCCATCCTGAAAAATGCCTGGCGGTGACGGAAGACTGGGCGGCTGGGAATCCCGATCGATTAAACGCCGTGCTCGACGCCGTGCTCGCCGCCGCGCGGTTTTGCGACGCGCCGGCGCATGCCGGGGAGATCGCGCGGCTCTTGGCGACGGACAGCTATCTCGCCCTCGATCCTTCGGTCATCCAGCCATCTCTGCCATCCGCCGGCGGAATTGCGGAGGCGCCGGCCGAGGTCGACCAGTCGGTGTTCTTCGCCAACGCCGCCAATTTTCCCTGGCGGTCGCAGGCGGCCTGGTTCCTCGGCCAAATGGCGCGATGGGGACAGCTGTCGCCCGAAATCGATATCGCGGCGGCAGCCTCGATCTATCGCCCGGATTTATTCAGGGACGCCGCCGCGCGCCCCGGAATCGCCGCGCCGACCCGCGATAGCAAGATCGAAGGCGGCCATGGCGCGCCCTGGATGCTCCAGGGCGCGCCGGCGGATATCGCGATGGCGCCCGACCGCTTCTGCGATGGGCTTGCATTCGAGCCTTAAGGCGGTTTTCAGCATGAGAGTTGAAACGCCAAGGCGCGGAGACGCCAAGGAAACCCGTTATTTCTGTCATCCCGCTCAAAAAGGGAGTCAGAACCGCGGTCGAAAAATAGGCAGATGCCCATAATGATGCCTAGTATTTAGCCGAACCCTCGGCGCTTTGCCCGATTTTTGCTCATTTCAGTCGCTTTTCCACTTGGCATGAGATTTGCAGTTAAATGGGAGCCAGCAGGCGATCCGCATGAAGCTGGTTGAACGTCGTCAACGGCGATGACGTTTATACGCGGGAAACTTTTAAGTTTCCTTGTCTGCATCGGGCGATCAATGACGATTCCCCTCGGGCAACGCCCGGCAGCGACTGGATCGATCATGAACAAGGGATTTCTGAAGGCTGGGCATCTCCCGACCCTGTTTTGCGCGTTTCTCTATTTCGATATCAGTTTCATGGTCTGGGTTATTCTGGGGCCGCTCGGGGTCCAGATTTCCAAGACCTTGGGCCTGGACCCGGCCCAGAAGGGGTTGATGGTCGCCATTCCGGTCTTGGCCGGCGCGCTGTTGCGGATCGTCAACGGCGTTCTGGTCGACGCGATCGGGCCCAAGCGCACCGGGCAGATCGCGCAGCTGATCGTGATTTTCGGCCTTGGGTTCGCCTGGTTCGCTGGCGTTCGCAGCTATGCGGGCATTCTCGCGGTCGGCGTGGTGTTGGGCATGGCCGGCGCGTCCTTCGCCGTGGCGCTGCCTTTGGCGTCTCGTTGGTATCCGCCGCAATACCAGGGGGTCGCGCTCGGCATCGCCGGCGCCGGAAATTCCGGCACCGTGCTGGCGTCGCTGTTCGCGCCCGCTCTGGCGGTCGCCTATGGCTGGAATAACGTGCTGGGCATGGCGGTCATCCCTCTGCTGGTCGTCTTCGCGATCTATTCCCTGT
>CAJCJC010000275.1 GCA_903970575.1 Alphaproteobacteria bacterium | reverse complement strand
GTCCCCCGCCTGCGCCGCCGCCATCAGATCGTCCCATGCGTTCGGGTCGCCCGAATCCGTCAAGATCGCGCTCCGCCAGTCCGTAACCTTGAACGCCGCCCGCCGAACGTCCTCATGCACCCTCACGCCGACCCAGGACGGGGCGTATCACGGTTTTTCGTTTTCTTATCACGTTCAAACGCAACGCAGGAGATGGCCATGAAAGGCCCTATGATCTTTGGAATCGCCATGGCCTTCGCGGTTGGAGCGGCCCATGCGCAAACCGTGGGCCAGGCGCAAATGCGGCCGACGGTCGTCGAGCTGTTTACCTCCCAGGGATGCTCGTCCTGCCCGCCGGCCGACGCGGTCCTGAACGAGGTGGCGGCGCGGCCGGGCGTTATCGCGCTGGGCTTTCACGTCGATTACTGGGACAGGCTTGGCTGGAAGGACCCGCTCTCCACGCCGGGGGCTACCGCCCGACAAAACGAATACGCGGCGCGATTCGGCCGGCGGGAAATATACACGCCACAAATCGTCGTCGACGGGACGCGCCAGATGGTCGGATCGCATCGCGCCGAGGTTTTTCAAGCGGTGGAAGAAGCCAAACCCGAAGCGGTGGCGCCGGTCAGCGTCGCCGCCGACCATAAATCGGTTATGGTCGGGGCCGGGAGCGGCGCGGGCACGGTGACCCTGTTCCGGTTCGTTCGGTCACGGTCGACCGAAATTCGCCGGGGGGAGAATGCCGGAACCACGGCTACCGATGTGAATGGCGTCGATCAGTTGGTCACGCTTGGCCCATGGAATGGCGCGGCGCGAAGCTTTCCCATCGATCCACCGGATTCCGAGCATGGCATAGCTGTTCTGGTGCAGGCGGCGGACGGGGCGATTTTGGGCGCGACCGCGCTTTGACGGCGCAAAGCCGACTACCCAGGCGACCTTGCCACATTATTGCCGCAAATTGGGAACGACATGCGGCCCGGTCACGGTCGCTGACCGGCCGATGCAATTCAAAGGAGATCGCAATGGGTGCTGGAAAATTCGTGCTGCTGATTCTGATCGTGATCGTACTGGCGGGCGGAAGCGGCTATTACGCCTATATGCAAACAAACACATTACAGGGTGAACTGACGGATTTGCGGTCGAAGGTCGACCAAATGCAAAGCAATGTCGCGGCGGCGACCGGAACGGCAAGCCTGGCGAAGACCTCGGCGGACGCGGCGACGGCCATGGCGGCGTCGGCGAGCGCGTTGGCGACAAAGGCCACCGACACCGCGAACCAAGCGGCGACCGACGCGGCCAGCGCGGCGGCTGCCGCGGCCAAGCCACCCGAGGCCAAGGCGGAAGAAAAAACCGCCAGAAAGCATTAGCCGTCCTAAGAGACCCTATTTGAGCCGCCGCGCGGGACGCCCCGTCCTCGCGGCCGCGTTCGGCTCCGCTTAGCCGCGCGGCAGCTCGAAACGGGCCATGTCCGCGATCATCTCGGTCAATCCGCGCGCGGCGTGCGCGGTGAAGCTGGCGCCGAGTTCGGCTGTAGCGGCGGCGGCGTTTCCAACGACGCCCGCCGGGTTCAAATCCTGGGTCTGCCAGCCATAACCGGTGCGACCCGTGGCGCGCAGATGCATGAAATCAGCCTCCATCCGCTCCCCATGGGAGGGAAACACGGCCAGCGCGTCGAGGCGGACGAGGTCAGGCCGTAAATGGAGCATCATCGCCGTTTCCTTAAGCCCGCCATGCAGACCATGCGCGGCCTCGGCAGGGTCTATGCTGCCCTCGGGCGCGCCGAAGGCGCCAGGGCTGGCCCAGGCGACGATCATGCCAAGCCGCGCGCGCAGATCGGTCGCGACGATCTCAGGCAGGCCCGCCTGCCCGCCATGGCTGTTGAAGATCAACAGCTTGCGCAAGCCGGCGCGATGCACCCCCTCCCCGATCCGCGTCCACTGCGCGATAAGAGCGCCGGCGTCGAAGGAGAGCGTGCCGGGAAACGCCAGATGCTCATGCGACGTGCCGATGGCCTGCATCGGCAACACGACGGCCTGAAGGCCGGCCGCCTGAGGGCTGGACATCGCGCAGGCGGCGTCTATGACGCCCTGGTTGATGATAACGTCGGTCGCCAGCGGCAGATGCGGCCCGTGCTGCTCGATCGCCGCCACCGGAAGAATCGCCACGGCTTCACGGAGCGCGCCATCGGCGAAATCCGTCGTCGTCAGTTCCGCCCACCGCTTTGGCCATTGCTTTGAGAGTTGGTTCAAACCAGATACCTTTCAGGGAGGCCAGCTTATTGCCAGCATAACTCTGGCATCGTATGTCAGCCCACTTCATCATCTAGCCGGAACTGATACCGATCCGGCAGGAGTTCTGTCCATGTCCATCGACCGCCTCAAGATCAACCGGCTTGACGAAGAAGACCAGCCCGAAGCGCCCGCGAAAACCACGCAGGCGGATGAGCGGCCGCCGAATTTGATCGAAAACAACCTGTTCAAATCTCGGACGGTGCTTTTGTTCGGCGAGATCAACGATAAGGTCGCCCGCGCCGTCACGGCGCAGCTTGTCGCGCTGTCGGCGGACAGCGACGCGCCGATCCGCATGTTCATCAACTCGCCCGGCGGCCATGTCGAGTCCGGCGACACGATTTTTGACATCATCCGATTCGTTAGGGCGCCGGTGCAGGTGATCGGCACGGGTTGGGTCGCAAGCGCCGGGGCGCTGATCTTTATCGGCGCGAAGAAGGAAAACAGGTTCTGCCTGCCGAACACCCGCTTCCTGCTGCACCAGCCGAGCGGCGGCACGATGGGCAAGGCGAGCGACATCGCCATCGAGGCCAAGGAAATCATCCGCATGCGCCAGCGCCTGAACGAGACCTTCGCCATCGAGACGGGGCAGACGCTGGAAAAGATCACCCGCGACACCGAACGCAATTACTGGATGTCCGCGGAAGACGCGGTCACATACGGCCTGGTCAACCGCGTGATCACTCAGGCGACCGAACTCGACTAGGCCGATCGGTCCTCAAGCGGGAAGCGATCATGGATGTCGGGTTCATCGGTTTGGGCAATATGGGCATGGCGATGGCCCGCAACCTGCTGAAGGGCGGGCATGCGGTCGTCGCCTATAATCGCACGCGAGATAAAGCCGAAGCCCTGGCGAAGGGGGGCGCGACCGTCGCCGGCAGGCCCGCCGAAGCGGCAAGGGCCGGCATCGTCATCACGATGCTAGCCAACGATCATGCGGTGGCGGAGACCGTCGAAGGGCCGGATGGAGCGCTCGCCGGCCTGCCGGATGGCGGCATCCTGATCAATATGAGCACCGTCTCGCTGCAGCTGACGCGCAGGCTGGCGGCGTCGCATGAAGCGGCCGGCAAGTTCTATGTCGCGGCCCCGGTCTTTGGCCGGCCTGACCGCGCGGCGGCGGGCGGCCTGTTCATCGCCGTCGCGGGACCCAAGGCCGCAGTCGAAAAAGGGCGGCCGTTGCTGGCTGCGATGGGGAAAGAGCCGGTTTCGTTCGGCGACGATCCTGTCCACGCGGCGAGCGTCAAGATCGCGGGCAATTTCATGCTTCAGGCGGCGATCGAGGCGACGGCGGAGGCGCTGGCCCTGGTGCGCAAGCATGGCGTCGACCCCGCCGCATATCTCGATTTCATCACCGGCTCGATCTTCACCGCGCCGCTTTACAAAGGCTATGGCGGGGCGATGGTGGAAGACATTTATGAGCCGGCGGGCTTCGCCATTCCGCTGGCGCTGAAGGACACGCGGCTCGCCATCGCGGCGGCGGAGGAAGTTTCCGCGCCGTTGCCGCTGGCGGACCTGATCCGCGATCGGTTCCTGATCGCGCTGTCGCGCGGCTGGGATCATCTGGATCAGGCCGCTCTGGGCAAGCTGGCGGCCGAGAACGCAGGTCTGGAGGGCTAAAGATTCGCCTTTGAAGGTAAAGCCTTTCAAACCACCAAGACACGAAGGCGCCAAGGAAAGCCGTTTAACGCGGAGCACGCGGAGAAGCGCAGAGGACGCGGAGAAGTAATTTTTTTCTCCGCGCTTCTCCGCGACCTCGGCGGTAACATGTCTTCATCTTCGGGCTCGCTCCAATTGCCGCACGCGGTCCAGCACGGTGTCGCGGCCGGCGGCGTAGTCGGCGAAATTCCAGCCGACGGCGACATCCGGCGTCAGGTCGCCGGCGGCGACACCGTAGAGCCACTGATAGGGATGGCAGTCGCGGGGTGAGCGGCAACCATTCGACCAGTCATGCAGGAAATAGGCGTGGGCGATTTCGATACCGGAATTCCGAAGCACCAGCGGCGCGCCGCCATCCGTCCAGAAACGCGCATGATCGCCGACCGGCTCGCCCACGATATGGGTTCTGGCCTTGCCGACGAAAACGCGGGCGCGCGCGGCGATGATGATGGCCGCCGAGAACGTCGCGTTATCGACCAGCACATAGAGATTGCCGTCTGGTGAAAGCAATTGCGGCAAGGCGCGGGTGAAGGCCATCGTCTTCAATTCGTCGCCGCCATCGTTGAAGCGGACATCCAGCGCGATCCAGCGCCAGCCGCCCGGGGGTCTGCTCGCGGCGATCGCCGCGAGCTGATCCGCAAGCCGGCCGCGCGCATCGTTACCGTTGGCGTTGATGCGGACATAGAGGCCGCCATCGTCGAGCGGGGCGGAAAACGCGACGTGATCCTGCTGGCGGAGCGATAGGGGGATATCCGGCGCGCGGGACAGCACCGTGAGCCAGTTTAGATCGCCGCTTTCCGGCAGCGCTCCGATGACCGCTATAGGCTGACCGGAGAACCGGTCCGGCATCGGAGGCAAAGCGGCGAGCGTATCGTCCCGGATATCGCCAGCGCTCGATTGCGTGCGGATCGCCAGATGCGCGCCGTCGGTTTCGGGCCAGATGGCTTGCAGCAGAGCGGGTGTTTCCAGCATCGGCGGGCTGAGCGCTTTGGCGCGGGTCTCAATGCCGCTGAAATAGGGCTGGATTTCCGCAAGCGCCTGGGCGGCCGGCCTGCCGTCGATCTCCACGACCCGGCGGCCGAGCAGATCGGCGTGATCTTGCGTAGCCCGAACGATATAGAGTCCGTCGGCGAACCAGGCGAAACGGAGCGGGACGCGGCCGAAGCTTTGGGCGCGCTGGGCGACATTCACGCCGGTATGCGCGTTGCCGGCGAGCGCGACCAACCGGGAGACCTCCATCCAGAACCGCGCCGGCGACATCCGGCCGGCTTCCTCCATCAAGGCGTCGACGCTTTGAAAAAACGCGGCGCGACTGGCCGGCGAAAAACTTCGGTCGAGGCCGGGCAGAAGCCTTAGATCGGCACAATCCTGGGCCTGGGCTTCCGCCAGGGTTTGGGCGGGCGGGCGGCGCGGAAGCGGCAGGGCATCCTTTCCTTGCGAGAACAAGACCCTGAGCGCGAGTAAGCCGGGCTCGGCGAAGATCGCCAGCGCCAGGACGATAACAAGCAGGGCCAGAAGAAAGTAGATGCGGGTCATGGACGATTGCTGCGTTTCAGCATGGCGGTGGTTCGACGCGCGGGCGGATGATAGGTTTAGCGGTCGGCGACGGGGAGAAAACGGAATGAACAGGGCGATGTCGAGGGGATTTTTCGGGGCGGCGACGGTTTTGCTCGCTTTGGCGGGCGGGGCGCGCGGGTTCTGCCTTCAGCCGCAACCGGCGCGGGTTTGCACCGAATTCTTCCACAGCGACATGGTTCTCATCGGCAAGATCGTTTCGGTTCGCAAGATTCCGGATACGCCGGACCCGGATAACGTGGAGGGCTGGTTCTATAAGGTCGCGATCGCGAAATCCCTTCGCGGCGGCGCGCCGCCCCACGATGAAATCTATACGGGCAACGACGAGACGAAATTCCCGATGGAGGTGGGCAAGAGCTATCTGTTGTTCGTGAACAAGGACCCGCAATCCCGCCTTGCGCCCGATGTCTGCGGCAATTCGAGCGAGTTGTCGAAAGCCGGCGCGGCGATGGCCGCGATCGACGATATTCTGAAGGCGGCCAAGAGCGGCGGCGGAAGCAATATCGGCGGCCGGGTGATGCTGCCCGTACCCGGCAGCCAGGCGATGTCCGACTCCGGGGCGCCGGGCATCGCGCTCACCGTCAAGAACTATGTCGGCCGCGACCAGACAACCACCACCGACGATTCCGGCAAGTTCGAAATCCACGTTCCCGCCGGGCATTACAGCGTGGTGGGCAGTGGCGACAAATGGGACATCGTCCCCTACGCGCTGGCCTATATGAAGCCGACCGATTTCGAACTGACCGATGGGCAATGCGCCGATCTGGCGCTGCTTGCGGAGCCGAAATAGCTTTGTGAACTAAAGCAGCTATTCGACCGGCGCGTCGCCGAGATCGGGAGCGATAAAGCGAAGGACGGGTAGACGCACGTCCAGCACTCTCGCATCTTGCTTGCCGATTTCAATTCTGGGCGCGCCGCGCCAGGCCTCAGCCGGGTTGGCGACTTTGCCTTCCACGATCCAGCGGTCGTTTCCATCCGAAACTACGAAAGGCCGCTGACCTTCGGTAATGTCCGGCCCCTGTATTTCCGCCATCAATATCTCGGCGAGCTTGAGGGCCGTATCCGGGTTGGAGACAAGGCCGCCCCTCATGACGGACAGGAGCCAGAGCTGACCTTTGAGGGGAGCATCAACCATTGAGCCTATAACCCGTAACATTGATTTGAAGGAACATATAGCGAACTTTTTTAAGGGTCAAGAACTTGAATGCGACCCGGTATTGAGCGATTCAGCTTTCGCGGAAATTCCCAGGAACGCGCCCTTGGCCCCTGGATCGCTTCGCTGCGCTCGCGATGACGGTGGGGGACTTCGCCTCGCGCGCAGGGATGGCGGGAGGCGCTTCGCTTTCCCGCCCTACGGCCGAATTTCTAAGAACAAAGGTTAGCAAGTCATTGTGTCAAATGACATTACGATCCGCATCTAGTCAGTTCGGAACCATCCAGTCGGCTTGGTCGGCTGCGACCAGGCTGTCGAATAGGCGGCGGGCTTGGACAGAGGCGTTGTCCATCGGGAACAAATGCGGCTTGGTGTCCAGCAGGTCGGCGTCACCCAGTACGGCCTGCTGCCCCTCGAGCATCGCGACGTCTTCGTTCACGAACGAGGCCCGCAGGCCAATGGCCAAGGCGGCATTGTAATCCGCGTCATCCATGTTGTAGTTGCGGCCGCTGGCGTAGAGGTAATGGGTAGTCGTCTCCGATTCCGGCGTGAAGATATGCGCGGTCCACGTGATGACGCCCTGTTCGCGCGGGCGTCCGACGGAGGTGGCGCCGATGCGGATCAGGACGGCGCCGTTCGGATTCCACAAAACCTCGGCCCAGTTGTCGGCCACGTCATCGGGATCGCGCATGCCGGGGCGAAACATCGGGGGATAGGCCCAGGCATCCTTGATCATCGTCAGGCGCAGGCTGTTCTCGCTCTTCACAAACGTGCGCGTCGCCCGGGTCATTGCGCCGCCACCCAGGAAGGGGTGCAGAAAATCGGCATGGCCGGGATCGAGTAGATTATCCTCGAAAAGCTTGTGGCCTGCGCGCGCATGGAGATAACCCGTGACATAGGCCGTGACCGGCAGGGTGCGGGTGAAGGCGAGTACCTCCTCGGGGATCAGAGCCGGATCGGCCTTGTCAGCGCGACCGGTCCACACCCAGACCATGCCATCCCGCACCTCCACCGGATAGGCGCGGATCGCCAATGACTCTTGCAAAGGCCCATGGGGATTGGTCACGCATTTGCCATCGGGGGCGAAACCGAGCCCGTGATACCGGCAGGCCACCTGCCCGTCCTGGACGACCCCCAGGCTGAGCGGCGCCTTACGATGTGGACAGGCGTCCGTCAGGGCCGCAACCTTATCCTCGCCGATGCGCCAGAACACCATGCGCTCCCCAGCGACAATGCGCCCGAAAGGCGCGCGTTCCGGCAAATCCGCAAGCCATACAGCGGCGTACCAACAATTCTTTATGAAAGCCATTAACAGCTCTCCGATGGTTCTCAGGGTGGATTGGCGGAGAAGGATATACAAAATCGCTATGTTTCGATTTGTACGAAACCGCATTGTCATCTGTGCTGGCGCGTAATTCCAGGAAATCGCGCCCTTTGCCCCTGGATTGCTTCACTGCGCTCGCAAAGACGGCGGGGGAAGAGTTTCGGTGAAGCAGCGATCTACCTTAAGTCACGATCAGCCGTTCCAGCGCGACCAAATGGTCGGCTTCGATCGGGGGTTTGTCCCAGCGGATGCGGTGGATGCGGGGGAAGCGCATGGCGACGCCGGATTTGTGGCGGGTGGAGCGGTGAACGCTGTCGAAGGCGACTTCCAGCACCAGACCGGATTCCACCTGCCGCACCGGGCCGAATTTGTTGGTGGTGTGGGCGCGGACCCAGCGGTCCAGGCGCACCAATTCCGTGTCGGTGAAGCCGGAATAGGCTTTGCCGACGGGGGCGAGTTCAAGAACGCCATCGGCGTTCGGGCGCCAGCAGCCGAAGGTATAGTCGGAGTAGAAGCTGGAGCGTTTGCCATGGCCGCGCTGGGCGTACATCATCACGCAATCGAGCGTCAGCGCGCCGCGTTTCCACTTGAACCACGGACCTTTGGGACGGCCCGGCACGTAGAGGCTGTTGCCGCGCTTCAGCATCAGCCCCTCGATGCCATTTTCGCGGGCGCCGTCGCGCATCGCCCCAAGCTCGTCCCAGTTCGCGAAGGGCACCATCGGCGACAAATCCATCCGGGCCGGGCGCATACGCGCGTACCACGCCTCGAGCCTTAGCCGGCGCTCGTCGAAGGACAGGCGGCGCAGATCCTCGCCGTTTTCGGCCAATATGTCGTAGAGGCGGACGGAGGCCGGATATTGCTCCAGCATCTTGCGGGTGACGGTCTTGCGGTTAAGGCGCTGTTGTAAGTCATTGAAAGGCGCTACTTCGCCGTCTTTCAAAACCAGCAATTCGCCGTCGAATACCCCTTCGAAATCCATCGCTTCGATAATTTCCGGAAACGAGTGGCTGACTTCATCGCCGGTGCGGGAGA
>CAJCJC010000274.1 GCA_903970575.1 Alphaproteobacteria bacterium | reverse complement strand
GGGCGCGCTGCCGCACGCGCATCCAGCCGGAGGCGACGGCGGTGATCGGGTCCGGCAGGCGGCGGGACCAGCGGTCGGAACTGGCCGATGGCGGGGATAGCACGATCTGGCCCTTGAGTTCGTCCTTCGACGCGGACATCGCGGGCCTGAGATCGCCGAGCGGAACGCCGAGGCGTTCATAGAGGGCGCAGAGCGCGGCCAGGGCGCCGTGAATATAGATCGGCCGGTCATAGCCGGCCCGGCGCAGCAGGGCGATGACGCGCTGGCATTTGCCCAGCGCGTAGACGCCAATTAGATGGGCGCGGTCAGGGAAGAGCGCCAGGGAGCGGAGCACCTTGGCGATCTCCTCCTCGTCGGGCGGATGACGGAAGACGGGCAGGCCGAACGTAGCCTCGGTGATAAACACGTCGCATGGGACGACTTCAAACCCCGCGCAGGTGGGGTCGAAGCGCCGCTTATAATCGCCGGAGACGAGGATGCGGCAGCCGCGCCATTCGAGCACCGCCTGGGCGCTGCCCAGCACATGCCCCGCCGGGGCCAGCCAGAGCCGCACGCCGCCGATATCGATCGGCGCATCATAAGGCAGCGCCTGGCGGGATTCGGCAGCGCCGTCGCCATAGCGCGCATCCATGATGGCGAGCGTTTCGGGCGTGGCCAAAACATGCCGATTGCCCGGCCGCGCGTGGTCGGCGTGCCCGTGGGTGATGACGGCGCGGTCGACGCCGCGCACCGGATCGATGAAGAAATCGCCGGGTTCGACGTAGAGCCCCTGCGGGCATACCCGAACCCAGCTTTCTGGTTTGACGCTCTGCATCGGCCCAATATGGGCCGGGAGAGCGGTTCAGACTAGGCGGCTTCGGCTAACGCCTTGTCCGCGACCAGCGGGTCCTCGAGCGTCACCGACACCGAGAAGATTATCGCGGCGATGCGGACGGCGTCCTGGATCGCCTCTTTCGCCACGCCGGCCTTGAGCAGCACGTCCTCATGCGCCTCGATGCAGCGGCCGCAGCCATTCACGGCGGAGACGGCGAGCGACCAGAGTTCGAAATCGACCTTGTCGACGCCGGGGTTGGCGATGACGTTCATGCGCAGGCGCGCCGGCATGGTGAGAAAGTCAGGATGCTTCGACAGATGGGTAAAGCGGTAATAGATGTTGTTCATCGCCATGATCGCGGCGGCGGCGCGGGCGGCGGTCTTCGCCTGATCGGTCAGGAATTCCGACGCGGTTTCGTCGATGGCCCGGATGACGTCGGGGTTGCGCGAGGCGATGGCGGTGGCCAGGGCCGTGCCCCAAAGCTGTTGCGGCGTCAGGCTTGAGATGCTGGCGATGCCGCTGAGATTGAGCCTGAGGTCCTTTGCGTAATCCGGCAGGCGCGCTTTAATCGTGTCGAGGGACATCGGGTTTTCCTTGTTCGAAGGCGGGCGACCATCCGCGAAGGATGGCCGCCCCGGTTCGTCTATACGTTAGGCGGCCGGACGGAGAACGTCCTCGCCCTTTTTCCAGTTGCAGGGGCAGAGCTCGCCGGTCTGGAATGCGTCCAGCAGGCGGAGGGTTTCATTGGGATTGCGGCCGACATCGAGGCCGTTGACCGAGACATGCTGAATGACGCCATCCGGATCGACGATGAAGGTGGCGCGCAGCGCGACGCCAGCCTCGGGGTCGAGGATGCCGAGCGCGGTCGACAACTCGCGCTTCACGTCGGCCAGCATCGGGAACGGCAGGTTGTGCAAATCTTCGTGATGGGTGCGCCAGGCGTGGTGCACGAACTCATTATCGGTCGAGACGCCTAGAATCTGCGCGTCGCGATCCTCGAACTCGCTGTTCAGCTTGCCGAACGCGGCGATCTCGGTCGGGCAAACGAAGGTGAAATCCTTGGGCCAGAAGAACACGATCAGCCATTTGCCAGGATAGGTGGCGTTGGTGATGGTGGGAAACGGAACCTTTGGATGGTCGAGCGATGTGGTGGCCTGAAGCGCGAATTTGGGGAAGAGGCTGCCGGGGGCGAGCATGGGTTATCTCCTTAGAATGATTCTAAAATAACGGCGTGAACATCGTTGCGAAGCAGCAAAATGTCAAGGGTCGTTGCGACCGATTCTCAGGGCATTTTCTGTGCGCAAGAATTATTGGCTGACAATAGCGTATTCTCTTCTTAACAAGGAGGTGATCGTATGCAGCCTGCGGTTTGCATCATGGCGTCCATGCGCAACGGCACGATCTATACCGGCGTCACTTTTTTACATACCAAATTATGTTATCCGAGATATACGCTTTGATACCACTCTCGCAGTACATTCTTCTGAACCTTCCCCATCGTGTTGCGCGGCAAGGCGTCGACGAAGATCACGCGTTTGGGCTGTTTGTAGCGCGCCAGGCGGTTGGATAAAGCGGCCAGGATGGCGGGTTCGGTCAGCTTTGCGCCGGGCTTTAAGGTCACGATCGCGGTTACGCCTTCCCCGAAATCCGGGTGTGGAACGCCGATCACGGCGGATTCCTCGACGCCTTGGATGGCGTCAATTTCGTCCTCCACTTCCTTGGGATAGACGTTATAGCCGCCGCTAATCACGAGGTCCTTGCCGCGCCCCAGAATCCACAGATAACCACTGGCGTCGATGCGCCCGAGGTCGCCGGTGATGAAGAAGCCGTCCGGGCGGAACTCGGCCGCGGTCTTTTCCGGCATGCGCCAATAGCCGGCGAAGACGTTGGGGCCGCGCACTTCGATCATGCCGATCTCGCCAGCGGGCAGCGGGGCGCCGGCATCGGGGTCCGCGATGCGGATTTCGACTCCGGGCAGGGGCAAGCCGACCGAGCCGGGCGCGCGGCGCCCCTCATAAGGATTGGACGTATTCATGTTCGTCTCGGTCATGCCGTAGCGTTCGAGGATGGCGTGGCCGGTGCGGCTCAGCCATTCGGCATGCGTCTCGGCCAGAAGCGGCGCCGAGCCGGACACGAACAGGCGCATATGCCCGGTCGTTTCGCGGCCGAGGCGCGGGTCGTTCAGCAGGCGGGTATAAAAGGTCGGCACGCCCATCATCGCGGTGGATCGGGGCAGGAAGCGGAAGACGAGATCGGAGTCGAGCCGGGGCAGGAAGATCATCGCGCCGCCCGCCATCAACATCACGTTGGTGGCGACGAACAGGCCGTGGATATGAAAGATGGGAAGCGCGTGCAGCAGCACGTCATCGGCGGTGAAGCGCCAGGCGTCCTTGAGCGCCAGCG
>CAJCJC010000273.1 GCA_903970575.1 Alphaproteobacteria bacterium | reverse complement strand
GCCGGTGCCGAAATCGTCGAGCGCGATCGCGATGTTCAGGCGCTTCAACTCATCCAGGATGTCCTTGGCGTGTTGCTTGTTGTTGATCAGCAGGGTTTCGGTGATTTCGAATTGGAGCTGGCAGGCCGAGCCCAGCCCCTCCGCCACCAAAGCCGCGAGGCGATCGACAACGGCCCGGTCCAGGAGGTGTTCGGTCGACAGGTTCACGCTCAGCAGCAGCGGTTTGGACGGCGCCGGACGGCCCGCCAGCGTCTGCTCGACGGCCCGCCAGGCAAGCTCGAGGATGCGGGCATCGATCGCGCGGATCAGGCCGGACGCTTCCGCCTGCCAGACGAACTCGGCCGGCGGAAGCAGTCCTCGATCGGGGTGGCGCCACCGCGCCAGCGCTTCGAAGCCGACCAGCGACCTGTCTTTCAGATCGACGATCGGCTGAAAAAACGGCTCGAATTCGCCGGCATCCAGGCCCGCGCGTATCCGCGCGGCCAGATCCCGGTGGGGATCGCGCGCCCTGTCCTCGACGGAAACGCCGGAGCCCGCGGAGATCGGCGCGGGGGGATCGGCGGCGCTCACGATTTGTCCCAAAGAATCATGACAATCAATGTGATCCGGTGCGTCCTTGGGCTGGTTTGAACCGCCCGCGCAACTTTGATCGCGGGAGCGGGTTCGTAGAGGATAGTTCGAGGCCATGTCGAGGTCGCCATTATGTTACGGGTTTTCGATCACGGCAAACGGTTAGTTCGCGCCCGGACCGGGTCCGCCGGCAAAATCGCGGAAGCCCTCCGCGGCGATCGTACGCCGGCGCTCCGCCGATGAAATTGCCGGCGCCCATCGCGCTTGGGTGGAAGGCGATCATGGGGCTGTCCGAGCGAAACGGAATCGAGTTCAGCGGCTATATCGCGTTCACCGTCATGCTCGCGCTTTTTCCCTTCCTGATCTTCCTGGTTTCGGTCGCCGGCTTTTTCGGCCAGACGCGGACGGGCGAGGAGGTCATTTCCTCCATGTCGCTGTTCGCGCCGCCCGATGTCATCAAGACCCTGCAGCCCGCGATCCAGCAGGTCATTCAAAACCGCAGCGGCAGCCTGCTCACGGTCGGACTGGTGCTGGCGCTCTATTCCGCCGGATCGGGGGTTTCGGCGCTGAGAACCGCGCTCAACCTGTCCTACGGAGCCGAGGAAACCAGGTCCTTCCTGTTGCGCAAGGCGCAGGACTTCCTGATCGTGATCGTGGGCTCGGTGATCCTGATCCTGGCTTCGGCGGCGATCATTCTGGGACCATGGATCTGGAAGATCATCGCCTGGTTCGCGTTCGTGAATTCGGCGGATCAGAGCATGTGGCATCTGGCGCGCTATGGGTTTACGCTCGTGATCCTTGCGGCGGCGGTTATCGCGCTCCACCGCGTCCTCCCCAATACGCATCTCCTGTTCCGGCAGATTTTGCCAGGCGCGCTCGCGACGACATTTTTGTGGGTGATCGCCGCCAGCGTGCTGACGCTCTATTTCGGCAGGTTCGCCGACTACGCGTCGACCTATGGCAGCCTTGGCGGCGTGATCATCACTCTGATGTTCTTCTATATCAGCGCGATCATCTTTATATTCGGCGGCGAGTTGAACGCGGCTCTGCTGGCGCGGGCCGGAAAGCCGGCGCCGCCCCCCAACCAGGAGTTACGGCCATCCTTACCTCATCCCGCCTGATCGCGATCCTGCTCCCGCTAAGCCTGCTCATTCCCAGCCTGCCGGCCGCGGCCGAGGAGATCGGCAGCGTCAACACGACCTTCAAAATGCTGGGTCCCGACAACAAGATCGTGGTCGAGGCGTTCGACGACCCCGGCGTCGACGGGGTCGCCTGCTATCTGTCCGCCGCCCGCACCGGCGGAGTCAAAGGGGGCCTGGGGCTCGCCGAAGACACCTCCGACGCGGCGCTCGCCTGCCGCCAGGTCGGTCCGATCACGATCAAGGGCAAATTCTCGGCCGGGGACGAGGTGTTCTCCGAGAAGCGGTCGATCCTGTTCAAGCGGCTCAGGGTGGTCCGTTTCCTCGATCAGAAACGCAATACGCTGGTCTATCTGGTCTACAGCGACAAGCTGATCGATGGTTCGCCCAAGAACAGCGTCAGCGCGGTCCCGATCATGCAGTGGCCCGCCGCCGCGAAATGAAGCGGCCGGAGTGGGGGACACGCCACACCGGGGAACGATCGCAAAATACCCTTGTTATCCAGCAATGAGGCTTCCGAACGCCCCCGAAACGACTGGCAAGGGCAGGTGATGAGCAAGGCCGCGCGCTGGATTGTGGGAATCGGCGGATTCCTGATCGTGACGATCGTCCTCGTATTCGTGTTTTTTCAGTGGAGCTGGCTCAGAGGGCCGCTGGAATCACGCCTTTCGGCGCTGACCGGAAAGGAGGTCCGGATCGAGGGTCCGATCACCGGCGACAAATCCTGGGTTCCGCATATCGTGCTCAACCGGATTCGCATCGCGGCGCCCAAATTCGCCGCGGCGCCCGAGGTCGGAACCATCGATCGCATCACCATCGCCATCGACCTCAAGAAATTGCTGCGCGGGACGCTCGATTTTCCGCTGATCGACATCGACCGGCCGGTGCTCGATCTCGCCCGGAACAAGGACGGCGCGAACTGGGATCCGGCCGCCGACGCGAAGCGCCCCGAACATCGCGGCGCCATGCCGATTATCGGCAGCCTGAAGATCGCCGACGGCAAGATAAGCTATCGCGACGACACGACGAAAACCCGGTTCGACGCCGTCATCGCGACTCTCGCGGCCAAGGGCGGCGACGGCGAGCAAAGTTTCACGATCGATGGCCGCGGAACCTATCGCGACGCGCCTTTTACCCTGCGGCTGAAGGGCGGCTCGCTCGACGCGCTGCGCGACACCACCAACCCATACGATCTCGACGCGGCCGCCACCGTCGGCAAGACGAGCGTGAAGATCGTCGGCACGGTCACCGATCCGTTCAAGCTGACGGACATGAATCTGAAGCTGACCGCGACCGGCGACAATGCCGGCGATTTGTATCCGATTTTCGGCATTCCGGCGCCGTCCACCCCGCCCTACCATCTGGTCGGCACGCTCGATCGCGACGGCGAGGCCTGGCTTTTCAAGAACTTCGCCGGAACCGTGGGCAAGAGCGACCTTGAAGGGTCTCTCAGGTTCGAGGCCAACGGCAAACGCGTCTTCGTCGGCGGCAACCTGCTGTCCCGCAATCTCGACTTCGCCGATCTCGGCCTGCTGGTTGGCGCGCCGGGCTCGACGGCCGCCGGACGGCCGGTATCGGA
>CAJCJC010000272.1 GCA_903970575.1 Alphaproteobacteria bacterium | reverse complement strand
CGAACTCCCCTTCGGTGGACGACCCAAGCCTGTCTAGGATTGGCGCCTCTCTCCAGATTGTCCAACGATGCGGTCCTTTTTGCCTGAGAGTTTCCTGGGGGGTTGCTCCTTCGGCGCCGGAGATGCGCGAACCGCGACTCCGATCTCTTCCGTATCGTCTTGATGGACGCTAAAGCTATGTCGCACGAATGAGACGAAATCAAGGCGTTCGCCAGGGCGATTGGCTGAACGGATTAATGCTTTCCGGTAAATATTGGCCCACACACCTGATATTCGCTTCGCCTGGGGATTATTTCACTGCGGAGATCACAGAGAAACGCAGAGGTCGCGGAGCGTAGGAGAGCGGATCGAAACTCCGCGTACTCCATGTATTCCTCCGCGACCTCGGCGGTAAAATCCTGGTTCGCTTCACCCGATTGCTCTGAGCGTTCGCCGCGAAAACACGATCGATGCCGCCGGCTATTCCCGCCGCGTCATTTTTCGAATCGCCGCCGCATGCAAGCGAAAACCAAGCGTTCTTCCGATGAATGCCTGGACCTGCGCGCCCGACAGCGCCATGGGCTCGAGCCTCTCCGCTTCGTCGGCGAGATGATCGAAATACGCCGCCGCGGCCTCGATCCCCTCGTTATAGGCTTGGCGCAGCGCCGCCGCGTCTTCCATGTCTTAAATTCCTTCAACTGGCCGGTGTCGCGGATCGCATGAAATCCATCAGCAACGCGGCGTATTCCGGCGCCCGGTCGGGACGGTCGAACTGATAGAGCGGATTGATGCCCTCGAAAATATGTTGCCGCGCCAGGGCTTGCGGTATCAGAGCGAAAGTCGCTTCGTGCCATGGCCGCATGGTGTCGGTAGGCGAGGCCATGACCAAAGTCGGGACAGTCAGCTTCGCTAGCCGATCGCCCAGCGCGTAATCGCCCCCCGTTTCCCCACCTGGGCCGCCCAATCTGAAAAACATGAAGGAGAAGGCCCGCTCCATCATGACCTCAAGATTCGCGGCGGAGATCGTCATTTCCGGATCGAGACGCCTCATGAGCGCCTCGACATATTCCCACCGTCCGGCGACATACTGCGCCGAGGGTTCGAGGGGAACGTTTGGCAATATCCGCGCGAAAACCGCACGCTCCTCGGCCGAGATGATGCCGATGCCGTCGAGCATCAGGCCCTTAATTCTGGCCGGGCTGCGAACCGCGATCTCAACCGCGACCGACCCCGTAAAATGCCCACCCAAGAGATAAAGCTTGTCCAGACCGAGATTATCCAGCGCTTCTTCGATATTCGCGGCGTTTTCCTCGACCGACATCGATTTCGGTCGGCGATCGGAATAGCTGAACCCAAGGAGGTCGATCGCGTAGCAGGTATAATACTGCCCTAAGATTTCCATGAGATTGGTGAACATCGCCGTGGAGAAGGGCAGCGTCTGCATCAGAACGACTGGCGGCCCTTCGCCATGCGCGCGATAATGCAACTGCCCAAGGGAGGTAGCGACGAAGCCGCGCTTATGGGTGAGAACGGTCATCTGTATAGTCTTGGACGTTACGGCGCGGGTGATAATGAAGAGTCGATCGAATCATCTGTGATCGATCACGCTAAAATGACGGTATGGCAGGCTAAGAAGCCTGTATAGAGACTTTCGATCGTGAACCCGTTCGCGGGGCGCTTAGCGCGGGGGTTCTCACCGTGCGCACGATCGCGCGAAATTCGAGAGGTTTCCGAAATGGCCATTGAAATAATGGGTTTAGGTTGGCACGTCCGCTTCGTCCCGGCCTCGTTGATGGACGTCATGTCCGATTTCTACGTCAAGACGTTGGGCGTGCCTCGCTCCGGCAAAATGCGTCACGCCGATGGATACGCCGAACAGAAGGATTATCTGTGGGGCGGTGAGAATATCATCATGAACCACAATTACGGCGGAGAAGACGTGGCGGTCAGTCCCCGTGAGGCTGACCCCGAAGCAGCGCGCCAGGTTCCTCTTTTTCGGGTCGGCGCTCTCGATTCGATCGTCGAGGGGCTGCGCGCGAAAGGGCTTCCGGTGCGGGACCCACGTCGCTGTTTTGGCGGTCGTGAAGCTTTCGTGGTCGACCCGATGGGCATGCTTTTGGGATTGCGTCAGTGCGATGCGGATTCGCCTTTGGCTCAGGATAGGGAGGCGACTCGTCGGCGCTTGCGCGGCGAGGCCTTCAATCCCGGTTGCGTGTCGCTGCCATCGGATTGGCAGGAAATTGGATGGATTAGGATAAGGGCGGCGGATTTGCCGGCGCTCATTGGGTTCTACCGCGATGTCATGGGTTTTCCCTTGGTCGCGAAGGCGCCCGGTCACGCCCTTTTCGACATCGGCGACAACACGCTCTTGGAACTGGCGCCCGGCGGAATTTCTCGTCCCGCGCCAAAGGCGCAGATGGCCTCCCTGGCCGCGATGATCCTGCGCGTCGTCAGCGTGCCGCGCGTCGTGGAGTTTCTACGCCCACGCGGCGTCCACTTCGTCCATGAGATGTTTTCGCCGGCAAGGGGCAATCTTACCTATATCGCCGATCCGGAGGGCAATGTGATCGGCTTTACCGACCGCCTTCATCCTGGCGCTTACGTTGATAAAATGCCGGTTTATCCCGAAGACATCGAGGCTCAGCGCCGCTGGGTCGAGGCCAGCGCGGGCGCCGCCCGGAGATAATAATCTCCCCAGCCGCTTCAATCGCGCATGGCCTCGCGCTACGATACGGTTGCATTCGGCGCCGTTGGCGCTTAGGGCCACGCACGCGGGATGTCTATTCTCGCGACAATCCGATCGGATTCGCTATCATGGGGTACTTAGTCCTCGAGAAATCCTGGCTGGCCCGGAAGGCGCGGCAATGATAGCAAGATTTTTTCCGATAGCGTTGTTCGTGGCGGTCGTCGCCGGCTGCGCGGGCAGCGAATCGGAGTCTCCAGGTTCGCCGATTACCGTCAACACCACAAAGAACGTCAACTACGTCATGCCGCTCGACGACGCAAAAATTAACGGCGG
>CAJCJC010000271.1 GCA_903970575.1 Alphaproteobacteria bacterium | reverse complement strand
GGCCCATTCGCTCTCGGTCATGAGTTGAGTCTCGCCGAACTCAGCCTCGGCGCCGCCGTCCGATTTACAATAGACAAGGCCGCCGGCGACCTCTTCCACGATATAGCGCCGCCCATCCTTGGCGTAGGCGGTCGCTCCCTCGGTAAATCGGGACGCCACCCTTCAGTCCACCGCGGGATGTTCGGCGTGTTCGGCCCCGCCATCTTCCGGCGCGGGCGCGGCCTCATGGGCGGGCGCGGATTCCGCTTCGGATTCGGCCGGTCGATCGGCGCCCTCGGCGGCTTCTGCCGCAGTCTCCACGATTTCGGGTTCGGGCTCCGGCTCGGGCAACGGTTCCATCGCGGCGGCTTGCGCCTCGACCAGACGCGCGAAAGCGGGCGTACCCTTCAGGCCCTCGCGAGTCAGGCGATATTCGGTCTTGACCGGGCGATGCGTGCCCTTTTCCGCCACGACGAATTTATCGATGCGAAAGCCTTCGCCGCGCGTCAATTCCTTCAGGCTCTCATAGGTTTCGACGCGAACGGCCTTGGCGGGACCACCCTTGCCAAAGCCGCCCTTGCCGCCGCCTTTGCGAAATCCGCCGGGACCGCCACGATTATCGCGGCCGCCACCGGGACCGCCGCGGCCTGGCCCCCCACCGCCGGGCGCACCGGGCGCGCCGCCGGGCTTGCGGTCACGTGAGGGCGGGCCGCCGCGTGTATTGTCAACCATCTGATCTGTCCTTGGAGCATTGCAATCGCGCGCGAACCTAAACGGACGCCTGCGTACGGAGGTGATAGCACATGCCGGGGCGGCGCGTCGCCACCCTAGACAATGCAGCCCCACGCATTGCCGCCTTGCGGATCGGCGGATACAACGGGCGGATGGAAAGCGACCCTCATCCGGCCAATCTCTCCCGCATCGCGTTCGTCGCGGCGGACACGGCGGAGGCGCGGGAGGCGTGCGTCAAGCTGACGGGGCGTTACGACGGGTGCGATCCCGACACGGCCAAAATGATCGTAGCGCTGGGCGGCGACGGTTTCATGCTGGAGACGCTGCACCGGTTCATGCCGCGCGGGCTGCCGATCTATGGCATGAACCGGGGCTCGGTCGGGTTCATGATGAACGATTACCGCGAGGACGATCTGGAGACGCGCATTCCGCGCAGCCGGGCGGTGGTGCTGCATCCGTTGCGCATGGTCGCGCGCACCATGGATGGGGGCGTCGTGAACGCCGTCGCGGTCAACGAGGTGTCGCTGCTGCGTGAGACGCGGCAGACCGCCAAGCTTAGGATCACCATCGACGATATCGTCCGGATGGAGGAACTGATCGCCGATGGCGCGCTGATCGCGACGCCGGCCGGATCGACCGCCTATAATCTTTCGGTGGGCGGCGCGATTATTCCGCTCGGCGCAAATCTGTTGGCGTTAACGCCGATCAGCGCGTTTCGTCCGCGCCGCTGGCGCGGGGCGCTGCTGCCGCATGAGGCGCGGGTCAAGATCGAGGTGATGGAGCCGGAAAAGCGCCCAGTCTCCGCGGTCGCCGACTTCACGGAGGTGCGCGACGTGCGCGACGTGGAGATCGTGGAGGATCGATCGATAAACCTGACGCTGCTGTTCGACCCCGAACATGCGCTGGAAGAGCGGGTGCTGAAGGAGCAGTTCTTGCCCTGAGGCCGAACGCCCGCGATAATGCAGCCGCGTAAGACCAAGCTCTGTCCCTTATACGCCCAACCAGATGAGATGCCGCGATGGCGATGGACCCCCAATCGATCGAACGGATGATCAAGGAAGCGCTGCCGGACGCAACGGTGCAAATTGACGATTTGAGGGGTGACGGCGACCATTACGCCGCCTATGTGGTATCGAGCGCCTTTAAGGGATTGTCCCGCATCCAGCAGCATCAGCTTGTCTATCGGGCGCTGCAGGGGCGCATGGGCAACGAGTTGCACGCGCTGGCTTTGCAGACGGCGGCGGAGTAGCCTTTCCAGGACGATAGGAGCGTTAAATGAGCGACAATAGCGTTTTCAAGCAAATTGAGGCCGAAATCGGCGGCAACGACGTGGTGCTGTTCATGAAAGGCACGCCGGTTTTTCCGCAATGCGGATTCTCGGCGGCGGTGGTGCAGGTGCTGAACCATCTGGGGGTCGACTTCAAAGGGATCGACATCCTGACCGACCCGGGCCTGCGCCAGGGGATCAAGGAATTCTCGCAGTGGCCAACCATCCCGCAGCTTTATGTGAAGGGTGAGTTCGTGGGCGGCTGCGACATCATCCGCGAGATGTTCGACACCGGCGAACTGATCGAGCTGTTCCAGGCCAAAAGCGTGCCGGTAACCGCCGAGGCGTGATCGCGGCGCTCGCCCTTAACGGGGCGGCTTCGAGAGTCGTTTCCGGCGCGATTATGCGCCTGCTGATGGGCGCGATGCGGCGGGGCCGGCTCGGCCTCGCGGCCCTGGCGGCGAATGCGTGGGCCACGAGCCCAGGGTTTTTCAGCTTCGAACTCGCGCCTGGGAAACCCGAGGAAATCAGCGTGGCGCGGCTCCGCTTTTCGGGCGCTAAATGCATGATCGGGTTGAACCGGCAACTGCCGGATTCACCCAGGCTGTATTTCATGCTGTGGCGTTTGAACTGGACTCTGCCCATCCTCGCCGGTTGCCGCGGGCTGGAGGGCGAGACCTGGCTCAACCTGGACGATGTGAGCCTGAGGCCCGGCCTCGCCTATTCCGCCGGTCCGGGGCATTTCCTGATTCCAGACCCGGTTTTTATGGCGAAGCGCGGGTATCGCCGGATCGGCAAGGCATATTTGAAAAGCGACTCCCCCTGGGCCGAACGCAGGCCTGTTGCGTTCTGGCGCGGATCGACCACGGGGTATTGCGCGCCGGGGGCATGGCGGAGTCTGGCGCGGGTGCGGCTGTGCGAAATCGCGGCTGCGCGGCCCGATCTGTTCGATGTCGGATTGGCGGGGCTGGTGCAGAGAACGCCCGAGGATTGCGAGGCGATCCGGAATTCCGGGCTTATGCGGCCGCCGGTTCCGGAGACGGATTTCATTCTGAATCGCTATCAGATCGATATTGACGGCAACAGCAATTCCTGGCCCGGCCTGTTCGGCAAGCTTTTGACCGGCAGCCCCGTGCTGAAAATCGCCTCCGCGCTGGGCTATCGCCAATGGTATTATGACCGGCTGATCCCCTGGGAGAATTTCGTGCCGGTGGCGGCGGATATGAGCGATCTGGTGGAGAAGGCCGAGTGGCTCTTGGCGCATGACAGCGAAGCCCAGCGCATCGGCGCGGCCGGGCGCGCGCTTGCGCTTTCGATGACTGTTCCGGCGGAGTTGCGCTTGGCGCGCGAGAGTTTGGCGGCGGCGCTGGATTATTCGTCGTCATTACGAGGAGCAAAGCGACGCGGCAATCCAGACTGTCCGAGCCTGTGACTCCTGGATTGCCGCGCTGCGGTCGCAATGACGAAGAACGGGAGAGATAAAGTGACTATCATACTGAGTTTCGCGGCGGGGACTGGCGCAATTCTTTTCGCCGCGCAAATCAACGCCGCGCCATGCGAAAGCCTCGCGGCGTTGAGGTTGCCGGAAACCAGGATCGAATCGTCAATCGCCACGCAGCCTTTCGCGGCGACGGACCCTATGTTTGGACCCTTCGCGGTGAAGGACGGGTTTTGCCGCGTGACGGGAACGATCGCGCCGGCCATCAAATTCGAGGTTTGGCTGCCGGAGCCGGACGCGTGGAACGGCAAGTTGCAGGGTGTCGGCAATGGCGGCGTGGCGGGCAGCATCGCGGAGGGCAGCTTGGCCCAAGCGCTGGCGCGCGGCTATGCCGGCGTTTCATCCGATCTGGGCCATGAGGGCGGGGCGATCGATTTCCGCTTCGCCGTCGGCCATCCAGAGCTGGTTCGGGATTGGGGATATCGCGCGACGCACGCGATGACGGTGACGGCCAAGGCGATCGTGGCCGCGTTTTACGGCAAGACGCAGAGCCACGCCTATTTCACCGGCTGTTCGGGGGGCGGACGGCAGGGGTTGATGGAGGCGCAGCGTTATCCCGCCGATTATGACGGAATCGTCGCCGGCGACCCGACCGCAGACTTCACCCGCCTGACGCTCGGCGGCCGGTTGTGGGAGGCGATCCAGACATTGAAGGACCCCGCGCGCTATATCCCGGCGGCCAAGATTCCAGCCATCGCGGCGGCGGCGGTGAAGGCGTGTGACGCGCTGGATGGGGTGAAGGACGGCGTGATTGACGACCCGAGGCGGTGCGCATTCGATCCCGCGACGATCCAGTGCAAGGCCGGCGATGGCGAGGATTGCCTGACCGCGCCGCAAGTGAACGCGCTGAAGGCGATCTATGCAGGGGCCACGGATAAGAAGGGCGCGCGGATTTTCCCCGGATACCAGCCGGGCGGCGAGATGGGGCCGGCGGGCTGGGCGAGCCATGTCTCCGGCGACGTGGCGGGACATGGCAGCCAGTTCCTCTACGGCGGCAATTTCGTCCGGTTCATGGTGATGGAGAACCCGGATTATGACCCGCTGAGTTTCGATTACGACACCGACCTGCCCCGCGCGGCGGCGAAGCTGTCGCCCGTTATCGACGCTACGGATCCGGATTTGCGCGCATTCGCGGCGCATGGCGGCAAGATGCTTCAATATCATGGCTGGAGCGACCCCGGCGTCGCGCCGGAAAGTAGCGTGAATTATTATGAGCGCGTGGCGAGAACGCTCGGGAAATCACCGGCCAATTTCTATCGCCTGTTCATGGTCCCAGGCATGCAGCACTGCATCGGCGGACCGGGACCGGACCGTTTCGACGCGCTGGCCGCGCTTGAACGCTGGGTCGAGCAAGGGGAGGCGCCGGAGCGGATCGTGGCGGCGCATCTGACCGATGGAAAGGCGGACCGAACCCGGCCGCTCTGCCCGTATCCGCTTGTCGCGCGATGGAACGGGACTGGAAGCACGGACGACGCGGGGAGTTTTGCGTGTGGGGACTGAAAGGTCAGGGCGGCGTTTCAAACGGCTTTGAAACGCCGCCCTGGTTTTCGCGATCAGGCGAGGTCGAAGCGATCGAGGTTCATCACCTTGTCCCAGGCTTTCACGAAGTCATGCACGAACTTCTCTTCGCTGTCGGCGCAGGCGAAGACCTCGGCGATGGCGCGGAGCTGGGAGTTCGAACCGAAGACGAGATCGACGCCGGTTCCCTTCCATTTGATCGTGCCCGTCTTGGCGTCGCGCCCGTCGAACGCACCCGGGGATGACGAGGACGCGAACCAGATCGTGTCCATGTCGAGCAGGTTCACGAAGAAGTCGTTGGTGAGCGTCCCTGGCCGGCTGGTGAAGACGCCGAGTTCGGATTGCCCGACATTGGCGCCTAGAACGCGCAATCCCCCCAGAAGTACCGTCATCTCGGGCGCGGACAGGGTTAGCAGATGCGCCTTGTCCAACAGCAGCTCCTCGGCCGGCTTGCGGTGCACGCCGCCGAGATAGTTCCGAAACCCGTCCGCCTTGGGCTCCAGCACCGCGAAGGCGTGCGCGTCGGTCTGTTCCTCGGTCGCGTCGGTGCGGCCTGGGGCGAAGGGGACCGTCACCGCATGTCCGGCGGCCTTCGCCGCCGCCTCGACCGCCGCGCAGCCGCCGAGGACGATCAAATCGGCGAGCGAGACCTTCTTGCCGCCGAACTGGGCGAGGTTGAAGGCTTGCTGGATCCCCTCAAGGGTTTGCAGTACCGTCGCCAACTGGGCCGGCTGATTGGCCTCCCAATCCTTTTGCGGCGCGAGGCGGATGCGCGCCCCGTTCGCCCCGCCGCGCTTGTCGGTGCCGCGGAAGGTCGAGGCCGACGCCCAGGCGGTCGAGACGAGTTGTGGGACGGTCAGGCCGGACGCCAGGATTTTGGCCTTGAGCGCGGCGATGTCCTCGGCTCCAATCAGTTCATGATCGACCGGGGGAACCGGGTCCTGCCAGAGTTGCGGCGCCGGAACTTCCGGGCCGAGCAACCGGACGGCCGGCCCCATGTCACGATGGGTCAGCTTGTACCACGCCTTGGCGAAGGCGTCGGCGAACTGGTCCGGGTTTTCATGGAAGCGCTTTGAAATCGGCCCATAGATCGGGTCGACCTTCAAGGCGAGGTCCGTCGTGAGCATCATCGGGGCGTGCCGCTTGGACGGATCATGCGCATCGGGGACCGTTCCCGCCGCCGCCGGGTCCTTGGGCGTCCATTGATGGGCGCCGGCGGGGCTTTTCGTCAGCTCCCAGTCAAAGTTGAACATGTTGTCGAAGTAGTTGTTGTCCCACTTCGCTGGCTCGGTGGTCCAGGCGCCTTCCAGCCCGCTGGTGATGGTGTCGCCGCCCTTGCCGCTGCCGAAGCTGTTCTTCCAGCCGAGGCCTTGCTCCTCGATGCCGGCGGCCTCGGGTTCGGGGCCAACATATTTGCCGGGATCGGCGGCGCCGTGGGTTTTACCGAAAGTGTGGCCGCCGGCGATGAGGGCGACCGTCTCCTCGTCGTTCATGGCCATGCGGGCGAAGGTCTCGCGAATGTCCCTAGCCGACGCCAGCGGATCGGGGTTGCCGTTCGGTCCCTCGGGGTTGACGTAGATGAGGCCCATCTGCACGGCGCCTAGCGGATCCTCGAGCTGCCGGTCGCCTGTGTAGCGCTTGTCGCCAAGCCAGGTTTCTTCCGGACCCCAGTCGATATCCTCCTCGGGCTCCCACACGTCGGCGCGGCCGCCGCCGAAGCCGAAGGTCTTGCAGCCCATCGATTCCAGGGCGCAGTTGCCGGCGAGGATCAGCAGATCGGCCCAGGAGAGTTTGCGCCCGTATTTCTGCTTGATCGGCCAGAGGAGCCGGCGCGCCTTATCGAGATTCGCGTTGTCGGGCCAACTGTTCAGGGGCGCGAAGCGCTGCGTGCCGGCGCCGGCGCCGCCGCGACCATCGCCGATGCGGTAAGTCCCCGCGCTGTGCCAGGCCATGCGGATGAAGAACGGGCCGTAATGGCCGTAATCGGCCGGCCACCATTCCTGGGAATCCGTCATCAGCGCGAAAAGGTCTTGCTTCACCGCGGCTAGGTCGAGGGTCTTGAATTCCTCGGCGTAATCAAAGTCCCCTCCCATGGGATCGGACATTGGGGAATGCTGGTGGAGAAGCTTTACGGTTAGCTGATTAGGCCACCATTTGTCGTTCGACAT
>CAJCJC010000270.1 GCA_903970575.1 Alphaproteobacteria bacterium | reverse complement strand
GTCGAAATCCGCCCTGTCCCGCCGCATCCATGCGCCCGCGCTTTCCAAACGCTGGCGCGCGGCCTCGGTCAATGAACCCACGACTGGCGCGATAATCTGCATTTCTTCGAGATCGCCCGAACAATGGAGCGTCAGATCGCATCCCGCCGCAAGCGTCGCCATGGCGTTCTCCGCGACCGATTCGCTAAGGGCCTTCATGCCGATATCGTCGGCGATCAACACGCCCTGGTAATCTATCGCGCCCCGGATCGCGCGACCGATCGTGCTGGCTGAAATGGAAGCCGGATACGCCGCGTCGTAGGCCTCGTAGACGCAATGGGCGACCATCGCCCAGGGAATCGAAGCTGCTGTTCTAAACGCCGCGAAATCGCTGGCTTCAAGCGCCGCCGCCGCCGTGGCGATGCGTGGCAAGTCGAGGTGGCTGTCGGCCGTCGCGCGGCCATGACCGGGGATATGCTTGACGATGGGCGTCACGCCTGCGTCACGCAACCCTCTGGCCAGGGCCATAGCCAGAGCCCCGACCAATTTCGGGTCCGATGAAAAAGCCCTGTCGCCGATAACGCCATGTGTTTCAGGCAACAACAGATCTGCGACGGGAGCGCAGGCGACATCGATCCCGATTGGCGCCAGCATGGCGCCGATAACCCGCCCGAGCGCGCGCGCGGCGGCGATGCCGGCGCCCGCGTTTCGCTCGGCTAACTGCCCGATTTTTCGGGCCGGCGGCAGAGAAGGCCAATGTGGGGGACCCAGCCTTGCCACACGGCCGCCTTCCTGGTCGATAAGAATAGGGGCGTCGGCGCGGCCGACGCTCTCTCGTAATGCCTGAACCAAGCCAAGCACTTGCGCCGGGCTCACGATATTGCGCTTGAACAGGATAAAGCCGTAAGGCTCGGCTTGTCCGAAGAATCGGCGCTCCGCCTCGCTCAAGCTCGGCCCCGCGCAGCCGAGGATAATCGCCTTGGGCATCCGGGTTATCGATGCCTCAGGGCTTGACGACAATGCAGCCGAGACCTTGCATACGCAGCTGGTCGCAGGTCGATTTAGCCGCCGATTCATCCAGCGGACCCGCTTCTAGCCGGTAGACAATCCCTTTCCCCGGCTGATCCGTCTTGCTGGTGAAAGTCTTGAGCGTCGCCAGCTCTGGAAATTTGCGCTTAAGCCGCGCCCATTCGGGCTCGACGGCCTCCTCCGAGCGGACCGCGCTCAGACGGATCCGGTAGCCGCCGGCCTTGGGCGTAACCGCGGGTGATTCCGACGCAATAAGGGCCGCGATGGAATCCGCTGCGTGCGGCGCCTTGGCGGGCGGCGTTACAGTAACGGGTTTCGTCTCAACTGGTTTTGTCTCAACCGGTTTAGTCTCAACCGGTTTCGTCTCAACCGACTTCGGCGCTACGGTAGTCGGCTTTTCGGGCGGCGGTTGCGCGATTATGGAGTCAGGCGACGGGGCCAACGCAGTGGGAGAGGCGATATCGGCATTGGCCGGCGGCGGCGGTGGCGGGATAGGCTGCTGTGGAACCGACGGCGCGGCGCCTATCGCCGTCGTGGCGACCTTGGAATCGACCGAGGAATCCATTGGGGCGGCGCTGGAGCGTTCCACCGGCGCTTCCGGCGGCGGCAGCAGTTTTTCCATGACCGGCTTCTGCCCATTCTGGCTCAGGCGGTCATAGACCGTCGAATCCTGGAACGGGATTTCCTGGCCGCCCGGATTGTCGGGCTTGATCTTCACCGGGCCGGGCTCGGCTTTCACCAGCGGAGGGCCGCTCGGCTGGCTCGCCTCACGTCCATTCCGATAGGCGAACCAGATAACGCCGATAAAGGCGGCGGCGGCGGCGGCGACGAAGATCGACGGCCAGATAGAGCGCCGCTTCCCCGCGACCTCGATATTCCGTTCTCCAGGCGCCCTGGCCGGATCGGCCCTCAGTTCGCCACGAGCGTCCCAGTTCATGAACGCAATTCCTCCGCCGGATCGACGCCGATCAGGCGCAGACCGCTCGCGATCACGGTCGCGACGGCCTGAACCAACGCCAACCGCGCGATTGTCAACGATGGGTCGTTTTCGAGCAAGAAGCGCAACGTGGCGTTGTCTTTCCCCTTTGCCCAAAGCTGATGAAAAGCAGCCGCCAAGTCGTAGAGATAAAACGCGATTTTGTGCGGTTCATGCGACTCCGCCGCGCCCGACACCACGGCCGGCCACGCGGCCATGCGCCGGATCAGGTCCAGTTCCTCGGGCGAATCCAGCCTTCCGGTCTGGGCATCGAGCAGCGACTCGGCGCCGAGGATATCCGAAGAATATTGCTCCGCCGCCAGCCGCAGCACCGAACGGCAGCGCGCATGGGCGTATTGCACGTAGAATACGGGATTGTCTTTCGACTGTTCGGTTACTTTGGCGAAATCAAAATCAAGCTCGGATTCGGGCGTACGGGTGAGCATGAAAAAACGCACGGCGTCGGCCCCGACCTGCTCCACCATCTCGCGAAGCGTGATCAGGTTGCCCGATCGCTTCGACAGCTTTACCAGCTCGCCGCGATTATAGATTTTGACGATGCCATTGAAGATGACATCCAGCGTCGCTTTACCATCGCTGAAGGCGGCGACGGCCGGACGCATCCTCTCCGCGTATCCGCCGTGATCCGTCCCGAGAACATTGATTATGAGCTCGAATCCGCGCCTTATCTTATCATAGTGATAGGCGAAATCGGGCATGATATAGGCCCATGCGCCGTCGCGCTTCTTGAGCGGCCGGTCGGTGCTGTCGCCGAACAAGCTCGATCTGAAGAGAGTAAGGGGAACCGGCTCCCAATCTTCCATGATCTTGCCGCGCGGAGGCGGCAACGTACCAATATAGATCAAGCCTTTATCATCGAGAATCTCGAACGCCTTATCCAACGTTCCGTTATCGATGAGTTCACGTTCATTGGTGAATACATCATGCTTAATGCCGATAAGATCGAGATCGGCGCCGATCAAGCGCATGATATAGGACACTGAAAAATCGCGAACCGGCGCTAGCCATGCTTCCTCCGGTTCATTTAGCCACTTGGCGCCGTCGCGCGTGGCCAACGCGCGACCGACGTCACGCAGATATTCACCGGGATACAAGCCCTCCGGAATTTCACGGATTTCCTCGCCGAGCGCCTCGCGATAACGCAAATACGTCGATCGCGCCAAAACATCGACCTGCGAGCCCGCATCGTTGAAGTAATATTCGCGCGTGACGTCATAGCCCACCTTGGCGAGCAGATTGGCGACGCTATCGCCGATGACGGCTCCGCGGACATGCCCCGCATGCATCGGTCCCGTCGGGTTTGCGGAGACATATTCCACGTTGATCCGCTTGCCGTGGCCATCATCGCTGTCGCCATAGCGTTCGCCCGCGACTATGATGTCCTTCAGCCGTTCCCGCCAAAAATCCTCGGTCAGGCGCAGATTGATGAAACCGGGACCGGCGATATCGCCGTTTGCGATATCCGGATGGGCAAGCAGCGATGGCAACAGCAATTCCGCCAATTCGCGCGGCTTTTTTCCGGCGGCCTTGGCCAGCACCATCGCGGCGTTCGTCGCGAGATCGCCATGTCCGACGTCGCGCGGCGCCTCGACCGTGACGCGCGCCGGATCGAGGCCTTCGGGGAGTTCGCCCGAGCTTACAAGCCCCTGAAGCGCCGAGAGAACGACCGTCTGGAAGTATCTATAAATATTCATGATTGCCGCTGATAAAAATCGAAGAGCCGACGATGCTCGGCGATGGCGTAACGATCGGTCATTCCGGCTATATAGTCGCAGATGAGGCGCGCCTTCGCCGTCTCATCGTGGTTTGCAACCTGCCATGGGGTGGGTAACGTATCCGGCTCGGCCATGAAATGCGCGAACAGGTCCCGCACCATGCGGCGCGCCTTGCTCGTCATGCGATTAACCCGGTAATCGTGATAAAATCTCTGGTTCAAGAAGGCCCGCAAAACCTTCTCTTCCGCTAGCAGCTTGGCCGAAAGCGAGACCATCTGGCCGGCGGCGGCGCGCACATCCGCCGCCGAGGCGGGAGCGAGCGCGGCCAGCCGTTTTTCGGTCTCCGCGACGGCGTCGCGCACGAAGACATCGATCAGGCGACGGATCGTCTCGTGGATCGCCCTACCCTGCTCCAGGCCCGGATTCTGCGCCCTGATCCGCGCGATGACCTCGCCCACGAGCGGTAGATGGAGCAGCTCATCCATCGTGAAGAAGCCGGCGCGCAGGCCGTCTTCCAGATCGTGCGAATTATAGGCGATATCGTCGGACAGCGCGGCGATCTGCGCCTCAAGCCCGGCATGGCTTGAGAGTTCGAGATCGAATTCCGGCTCGAACGCGGCGATCGTGGTTGGGAGCGACTTGCCATCCCGTAACGGCAATATCGGCCCGTTATGCTTGACCAGCCCCTCCAGCGTTTCCCATGTGAGATTGAGGCCGTCGAAGGCGGCGTAACGGGCTTCAAGCCGGGTGACGATCCTCAAGGCCTGATCGTTATGATTGAAACCGCCATATGGCCGCATGCAGGGATCGAGCGCGAATTCGCCAGCATGGCCAAACGGCGTGTGACCAAGGTCATGCGCCAGCGAGACGGCCTCCGCCAGATCCTCATCGACGCGCAGCACGCGCGCAATGGAGCGGGCTATCTGGGCGACCTCGATCGAGTGCGTCAGCCGCGTGCGATAATAATCGCCCTCGTGATAGACGAAGACCTGGGTCTTGTATTGCAGCTTGCGAAACGCGCCCGAATGGATGATGCGATCCCGATCGCGCTGAAACGCCGTACGCGTAAGGCTCTCGGCCTCCGGATGGAGTCGGCCGCGCGACCGCGCCGGATCGCAGGCATAAGGGGCCCGATCCGATAGGCGGGGCTGCGACGGCACGGCTCTGGGTGATGGAATCATGGCGCGGACACTAGCGGCGCGGCCGGATGACCGCAATCGCAAGGACTATTTCCCCATCATGGCTGGATTACGGCGCCGCGAAACCCATCATAGTCATGCATTGCGGCAACCACCCGGACGCACTAAGTTCTAGTCAGGAGATTACCCATGCCCGAGTTGACGAACACTTTCGAGATACTGTCCCCGCCGCAACCGCCGCGCTTACTGACCTTAAGTGCGTCAGCGGCGAAACGTATTAATTTTCTGAGCGCGAAGGAAGCCTCGCCCAAGATGTTCCGCATCACGGTCAGCGGCGGCGGATGCTCCGGCTTTCAATACGCATTCCAACTCGACGATCAACGCCAAGACGATGACGTCATGTTCGAACGCGACGGCGCGACCTTGGTCACCGATGAAACCTCGTTGGACCTCATCGCCGGGTCGGAGCTGGATTTCGTGGACGATCTGATGGGCGCGTATTTTCAAGTGCGCAACCCGAACGCCGTGTCGTCCTGCGGCTGCGGCACGTCCTTCGCGATCGCCTGATCCCCGGTCTTGGTCTCGCTCGTCACCTGGAACGTCAATTCCATCAAGGCGAGGCTGCCGATCGTCAGGGACTGGATCGCGGCCAACAGCCCAGACATCGTCTGCCTGCAAGAAATCAAAACGCCCGAATTTCCGTCGTTCGAATTCGAGACGATGGGCTATAGCTGCCTGTTCGTCGGGCAGAAATCCTATAACGGCGTCGCCATCCTCTCGCGGCTGCCGATCGAGGCGGCCGAGCGCGAACTGCCCGACGGCGAAGGCGACGACCATGCCCGCTTCATCGCGGCCGACATCGCCGGCCTTCACGTCATCAATATCTATCTGCCCAACGGCAACCCAGTAGGCACGGAGAAATTCACTTACAAGCTCGCCTGGATGGACCGGCTGCAGCGCCATTTGGCGAGGCTGATGGATGCGGAACGACCCTTCGTCATCGGCGGCGATTTCAACATCATCCCGGACGATATCGATTGCTACGATCCTCGCGCCTGGACCGGGGACGCGCTGTTCCAGCCCGAAAGCCGGGGACGCTATCGCGCCCTTATCAACCTCGGATTGACCGACGCGCTGCGCGCCGTGAACCCCAATCCGCATCTCTATACGTTCTGGGATTATCAGGCGGGGCGATGGCAGCGGGACCAGGGCATTCGCATCGACCATTGGCTGCTCTCGCCGGAGACCGCGGACAGGCTGGAGGGTTGCGTGGTCGACCGCGCGCCGCGCGGGCTCGAAAAAGCGTCGGACCACACGCCGGTCATCGTGACCCTGCGGGATTAGCCCTTAATTCAGGTTTTTCGGATTTCCCGGCAGGATCGCGCTGACGCGGCTGATTTTCTTCTCGCCGTCCAGGCTCCAATATAAAGACGCCCCGTCACGCCCAACCTGGGAGCAGATGGCGGGGTCACCGTCCAGGGCGGTGCAGAACGTATCGTTCCGCACCTCCCAGGTTCCCTCATAAGGCTGGCCATCCGACCAGCCATGGAGCTTTCCATCCGGCGCGTAATACTCGACGAAACCGCCGGGCAGCATCGCGGTATGGTCGTAGAGCGCGGCCTTGATCTCGTCGCCGCTGAGTGGCATGGGATGCGCCGCGCAGCCGGCGAGCAGAGCGATGGATGCGACAGCAGAGCCTCTCGCGCTCAGGCGAATCCTAGATATCCGCATAAACATGAGTCTCGGCTTTGGCGCCCGGATGGGTCACCGCGCCTTTTTCGGCGTCACCCACCAGTTGCGCGTATTTCCATAAGGCGCCCGACTGGAAATCATGCGCCCTTGGCTTCCAAGCCGCGCGGCGCGCCTCCATTTCCTCATCGGAGATCGCGACATCCAGACGGCCGATCTCGGCGTCGACCGTGATGATGTCGCCATCGCGGACAAGGCCAATCGGCCCGCCGACCGCGGCCTCCGGCCCGACATGGCCGATGCTGAAGCCGCGCGTGGCGCCGGAGAAGCGACCGTCGGTGATGAGCACTACCTTGTCACCCATGCCCTGGCCATAGATCGCCGCGGTGGTGGACAGCATCTCCCGCATGCCGGGACCCCCGCGCGGCCCCTCGTAGCGGATGACGATTACATCACCTGCCTTGTAGCGCTGCTCGTTAACGGCGGCGAAGGCTTCTTCCTCGCTGTCGAAGCAGCGGGCGGGGCCGGAGAAGGTGAGCCCATGCATGCCGGCCACTTTTACGATCGCGCCCTGCGGCGCCAGATTGCCGACCAGCCCCACAACCCCACCGGTCGGCGACAGTGGGTTGCCGATCGGCCGCACCACATCCTGCCCCTGCGGAAAACTGACATTCGCCAAGGTTTCGGCCAGCGTCTGGCCGGTGACCGTCAGGCAGTCGCCATGC
>CAJCJC010000269.1 GCA_903970575.1 Alphaproteobacteria bacterium | reverse complement strand
CGCTCCGGATACGGATCATCTCGACGTATCGCGGCTCAGCCGCAAGCCATCGCGTGCGCCGCTGTCCCGCACCGAATATGTGCAGGCGACTCGCGAGGCCGATCTGATTTGCCTGCCGCTTCATGGCCGCGCCTATGATTTCACCGCCAGCGGCACGATCGCCGACGCGGTCTCGGCTCTGAAGCCGGTGCTCGCGTTTCGCAACCGTACGCTTGACGCCATGGTCGTCCGCTATGGTCCCATCGGCTGGCTGGTCGACAGCCAGGCGGAGCTGTTCGAACGGGTGCGAACGCTGGATCGGGAGGAATTCCTGGCCGCGCGACCGGTCTGGGTGGAAAACCTGCGCAAGATCAGGGAAGCGCGCCGGCCGGAGACGCTTGCTCCTCATTACGCCGCGCTTATCGATGCCGCGTGACAGCGGCGCTATTCCTGGGGGCGCCGCCCCTGGCGTCGCCGGACCGCTCCGTCTGACCCCGTCGGCGCGCTGGGCGCTGCTGGCCATCGCCGCCGCCGCTCTGGCGATCCGCGTCGCCGTGGCGCTGTTCCTTCCCAGCATCGTCCACCAGGACGAAACCTTCCAATATCTGGAACAGGGCCATCGCCTGGTTTTCGGAACCGGTCTCGTCCCCTGGGAATACGTCGTTGGCGCGCGCTCCTGGGTTTTTCCGGGCCTGATCGCCGGTATTCTCGAATTCGTCCGGCTGTTTGGCGACGCGCCCGGCGCGGGCATGCTCGCCGTCGCGCTTTTCATGTCGCTGCTGTCATTGTCGCCGGTGATCTGCGGCTATCTCTGGGGCTGGCGAATCGGCGGTTTGCGCACAGCCATCGCTGTCGGCGCGATCAACGCCGTCTGGTTCGAACTTGTCTATTTCGCGCCCCATGCGCTGTCCGAGAATCTTGCGGCCAACGCGCTCGTCGCTGGGTTGTATTTCCTGTATCCCGGCAGGCCGGCCAGTTCGCGGACCGGTTTTATGCGCGCCGGCTTGTTTCTCGGCCTTGCCTTCATTTTCCGGGTACAGCTTGCCCCCGCCATCGCCGTCGGGGTGATCGCGGTTTGTCGAACGGATATCCGCCGGCGCCATATCCCCGTGATTATGGGCGCCGCGCTCCCCATTCTTCTCGCCGGCCTGCTGGACGCCCTTACCTGGGACTGGCCGTTTCAGTCCATGGCCCTCAATTTTTGGATCAATTTGAAGGACGGGGTGGCCGCGCAGTTCAGCCGCGCGCCCCTATATCAATATCTCAGTCTCGCCGTCACCTATTGGTCGGGCGCCTTCGCGCTTATCGTGGCGCTTGCCATGTTGGGCTCCCGTCGGCTTCCGGTCCTGCTGTTCGTCGTGCTGACGATCTTCGCCGCTCACACCGCGCTGGCCCACAAGGAATATCGCTTCAACTATCCGGCGCTGCCACTGTTGATCACCCTGGTAGGGGTGGGCTCGGCTGACGTCGCGGCGCGATTGGGCCAGGGCCTGTCGTCGCGCAGGGCGCTGCTTGCCCTTATATGGGCCGCTCCCGCCTTCTGGCTCGTGACGTCGCTGATCCTCGCGCGCGGACGCGAATTCTATCCGCTGTGGTATCGCGACCAAGGGTCGATCCAGGCGATGCGCATGATCGACGCCGACCCGTCCGCCTGCGGCGTCGGAATCTATCCCGCCGATATGTGGGATCGCACTGGCGGCTACGCCCATTTAAGGTCGGGCTTAAGCCTGTATCGCTCTAGCGACGATCGGCCGGTCGCGGCGAAACACGCTTTCAATTATCTGATCGGCTATAAGCCGGCGGATTTTACGGCCGACGGCTTTACAAAATTGGCCTGCTGGTCGGAGCCGCCGGGGCGCACGATCGCGGTTGACCCCATTTGTCTTTGGCGTCGGCCGGGGGCCTGCTCGCCCGAGGCTGCGACACTGTTAACGGCTGCGCCGCCTTCATTTCTAAGCCAGGCCCATCCGGACTGGTTCGCCCAACCGGCCAAATAACTAACGCGCGGATGCCAGCTTGCCGACCGGCATCGCCGTTGCTTCGCGCTCTTCGGCGTCTCGCCCGTTCAGGGTCGCGCTCAGTTCCAGCGGCGTCGTGAATATGCCGCCTATCTCGTCCCTGAAAAAAGTCAGGTAGGCCTCGAGCCAGTTGTGGAAGGAGTCGAGTTCGGCCTCGCTATTGACATAGGGCGTGCTGCCCGGCGTCAGAGACGTGCTGTGAAACGCCATCGCCAAAACCCGCTCGCCCTTGTCGATCAAATGCCGGGTCAAAGCCTTCGCCTCTTTCAGGGTCACCCCTTCGGGCGTCAGGATCACGCGATTCATCAGGCCCAGCCGGGCGAATATTCCCGGCAAGTGGAATACGCGCCCGATGCGGGAGTTGAGAAACCGGTACAGCCCTTGCGCCTTGCCTGACAGCGCGCCGATGAAGCCCGTTGTCAGCGGCACTTCCAGAAGGGTCTGTTCCTCGTCCAGCCAGAAAGGCGTCGATCGGTGAAATCCCTGGAAATTGGGTCCACCAAGCGGGGCGTAATTGCCGGTGGGTACGACGCTGAGATCGATCTTGAAGTCCTGATCCATCAGGATTTGCGGCGTCGCCGCGCCGATTCCATACCGCCCCGCCTTATAGGATCGGACCCTCACCCCAAGATTCGCCTCGATCGTTCGTGAGAGCACACGAATCTTTTCCGCCTCCAGTTTTGGCGGCAGATTGCATGGGAAGCTGTTTCGCGCGGACATTTCCTCGGTGATGGGCGGGTTGACCCACGGATGCACATGCGCGCCGATCTCGCAGCGTCCCCGCGCGACGATCCGCGTCAAGGGGCCGTAACCCTCAGGCTGGCTCGCGATCGAATAATCGATCATGTACAGCGGCTTGACGCCCACGCGGTCGAATATCTGTTGCAGCTTCTCGATCCGCTCCATGCCGTGAACCGCCGTCGACGTGGA
>CAJCJC010000268.1 GCA_903970575.1 Alphaproteobacteria bacterium | reverse complement strand
ATATTTTGCTTAGCCAATAAGCCCAAATATCAGCTCTCGCCTTGGCGTCTACGTAAGGCGGAAGCGCGCGGCAAACGCTGGGCATGCACCGGCTGCGGCGTTAACGGAGCCTTCGGCGCCATTGACTTGCCTCCGCTTTCGCGGGACAGGATTGGGCCTGCCTGGTCTTCACCGCGTTTGATACGGTTCCATGCCGAGTCCGAGCCGCCGCCCCCAAATCCATCTTGCATCACTCGGCCTTGTAAGCCTGGCGATCGCCTGTCCATCGATTGCATGGGGTCAGATATTCACCGGCTCGGCGGCGCATAAGACCGTGGCGCCGGGCTCGGATCGCGCCGACAAGAATGTCGTGCTGACCGCCGACACCCTGACCGAGGACGATGTCAACAACACGGTCTCGGCGACCGGCCACGTGGAGCTGGTGCAGGGCGGCTCCATGCTGCTCGCCGAACGGGTGATCTGGAACCGGGCGACGGATATCGTCACCGCGACCGGCGACGTAAAACTAGTGAACGATACCGGCGATATTTATTTCGGCGATTACATGGAAGTCACCAGCGATATGCGGCAGGCGTTCATGACCAATGTGTCGGAGCTGATGTCCGATAATTCGCGCATGGTCGGCCGTCAGGCGAGCAAGGACGGCGACGTCATGATCATCAACCGCAGCATCTATTCGCCCTGCGAGCTCTGCAAGGACGACCCGACCCAGCCGCCGACATGGCAGATCAAGGCGGTCAAAGTCATCCACGATACGGACGCCAAGCGCATCTATTACCATGACGCGACGTTGATGATCGAAGACGTGCCGATCGCCTGGACGCCCTATTTCTCGACCTACGACCCCAGCGTGAAACGAGCCGACGGATTTCTGGAAATCCTGCCCGGCTACAAAAGCCAGCTCGGCGAATTTGTGAAATCGTCCTATTATTTCGATATCGCGCCCGATATGGACGCCGTTCTCGACGGCGCCTATTACAACCGTCAGGGTCCGCTGCTTGGCGGCCAATTCCGGGAAAGGTTCGATACCGGGCAGCTTCAGTTATCAGGCAGCATTGCGGAATCCGACATCCGACAATACGCCAATCCAACGAACCAAGACATCAAGACAGTCCGCGGCAATCTTTTCGCAACCGGCGAATATGATCTGTCGGACGAATGGCGCGCGGGCTTTCAATATGCGCGGTCGGTGGACAATATCTATGTCCTTAAATATGGATATTCGTCGTTACAGGTCTTGCCGACGCATGCCTATGTCGAAGGTTTTTACGATCGTGGCTATATCAACGCCAGCATCTATTCTTTCCAGGATTTGCGCGCCTATATCGATCAGGCGCAGCCGCATGCGCTGCCCTATGTGACCTATTCGTTTTTCGGAGATCCCGGGGAAACACTGGGCGGGCGATGGGCGGAAAGCGGCAGCCTGCTGAACATCCAGACCTATCCCGGAGAGGACGTGGAACGTCTGGCGAATAATATCGCCTGGAGCTCCAAGATCGTCAGCGATAGCGGATTGGTGACGGTGCTGAACGCATCCGCGGAGACCGATTATTATTGGACGCAGAACATCCAGCCGGATCCCATCACCGACAAAACGACGGCCAAGACCAGCGCCGGCCGGTTCTTTCCGCAAGCCTATGCGGTCACGAGCTATCCCATCGCGCAGGAAGTCGGCTATGCGCAATGGGTAGTGGAGCCGCTCGCCTCCGTGGTCGTGGCCCCCTCGAACGCGAATAACGCGGCGATCCCCAACCAGGATAGCCAGGATATACAGCTTAACGCGGCAAATCTCTTCGCCCCCAACCGCTTCCCTGGAATCGACAGGATCGATGATGGTTCGCGCGTGACTTATGGCGTTCGAACCGGTCTTTACAATCTCGGAACCGGCTATACGACATTATTCCTGGGACAAAGCTATCAGATTACCAACGACACGTTTTATCCCCTCAGTTCCGGGCTTTCGTCCCGATTTTCCGATCTGGTCGGGCAAATCGACATATCCCCTGGCAAACTCGTCGATATCGACTACGATTTCGACTGGTCGAACAACCTGAGTTCCGACCGCGTCCAGGAAGTGAATTTCCGCGTGGGACCAGACCAGTATGGCGTGTCTGGCACCTATATCTTTGCCGGGCAGGTGAACGAGGTCAATTTCACGGCCACTGAGCGCAACGAACTTAACGTGGGCGGCTATTACAAGTTCAGCGACCATTGGTCGGTTAACGCCAGCACGACGGCGGAACTCACTCACCCGCGCGCGGTTCTGCGCTACGCCCTTAGCGCAGGGTACAACGACGATTGCTCGTCATTCACTATCAACGTCTCGCACGATCAGACTTTGCCGGTGGGCGGAACGTCGGGAACGGCCGTTTTCATTCAATTTTACCTGAAGAACCTTGGAATTTTCAGCACGCCAAGCATACATTAACATCAAGTAAGACACGCGGGACGGCGAATGCCTTACCGCCAGCGATCGAAGCGCCTGACGGGCGCCAACCGAAACGGAAGGAAATGACTAATGCGCGCGCTTACTCTCGCCCTGATTTCCGCGACAATCATGGTCTCGATCGGATCGGCCGGATTGGCGGCCGACGGCGGCCAATCGACGCCGGCGGACGGTAACGCCTATCAGTTCAGCTTCCTGTCGATCGATGGCAAGCCGTTGCCGATGTCCGCGTTCAAGGGCAAGACCGTGCTGGTGGTCAACACGGCATCGCAATGCGGATACACGCCCCAGTACACGGCGCTTGAGGAAGTCTATACGAAATACAAGGATAAGGGCTTGGTCGTGCTCGGCGTTCCGTCGAACGATTTCGGCGGACAGGAGCCCGGCTCCGACGCCGAGATCAAGAAATTCTGCGAAGGCAATTATGACGTCGATTTTCCGCTGACCACGAAATACGACGTCGAAGGCGCCAAGGCCCATCCGTTTTATCAGTGGGCGGAAGCAAAGGCGGGCGAGCCAGCTGTGCCGAAATGGAATTTCCACAAGCTGCTGATCGATGCGAACGGTAATCTGGTGGCAGAATTCCCGTCGAAGACCACGCCAGACGCGCCGGACGTGACCAAGGCGATCGAGAGTTCGCTGGCCGCGAAGAGCTGACCCGCCATCAATGGCCGGCGCGCGCGACGAAGATAAG
>CAJCJC010000267.1 GCA_903970575.1 Alphaproteobacteria bacterium | reverse complement strand
CGCTCATCTCGCCCGCGGATCGCCTATCCAGCCGCCTGGCGAACCGCATCCCGATGGCCCGCATCTCGGCCATATCGCCCAGCGTCGCGTCCTTGATCCCCTCGACGCGCGCGGCCTCCCGTTCCGCCGCGCTGGGGACGGAATCCCGCGGTTGGTCGTCGTTGGCGATGGGTGGTTGGTCGAGTGATGTGTCCATGCCCCAGACAGAACACAGAAAGAACTATCTGTCAAGTATGTTCGCATTTGTTCATTTTTGGGGCGTAAAGGGGCAGCGCCGTTGGCCAGCACGCCGCTAGCGCCGGCATTCAAGGCGGCATTGATGGCGCGCCGGCATGGGAACGGCGGCTGAAGACAGACGGAAACCATGTATTTTCATACAGTTTCTCATTTGAAACAATGTATCATTGCAGTGCACAATAATATATGAATTACTAACATTATAAATCGTCTCGTCCGCCGAGATCGTAATTGTGCGCAGTCCCCCGTTTCCGGTCGCCGTCGTGCCTGCGGTTCCCAAAGGGCGGTTGCAGCACGCCGCGCAGTCTGCATTTTTGATGGGAGCAATACGATCCAACTGGTCTTGACTAAGGACAATCCCGATATACCGGCTATTCCGCAGTCTCCCGCGGTGGCGTTTGATGGGCCGGGTCTTCTCGCGTTGTGCCAACGGCCCCGGGAGGCGTTGCTTCTTGTAACCGAGGGCGATGGCGAGCCGATCGGCGCTTGCCTGGCGGTAAATGGGTGCGGTCCCTACAGGGAAATCGGTCGCCTTCCGCCGCTCTATCCAGAATGGCTGGGTAGCCAGTCTTTTCTGGACGCCCACGGGGTGCGATTTGCCTATGTGGCCGGGGAAATGGCCCGCGGCATCGCAACCGTCGATATGGTGATTGCGATGGCGTCCGCCGGAATGCTCGGGTTTTTCGGCGCCGCCGGGCTTGCCCTGCCCGAAGTTGAAGCCGCGATCGACCGAATCGAGGCGCAGCTTGGGATCGATGGGCCGGCCTGGGGCATCAACCTGATTCACTCCCCCGATGTCGCGGGGCTTGAAGACGGGTTGGTCGATCTCTTTCTGGCTCGCGGCGTCAGGCGGGTATCGGCGTCCGCCTTCATGGCGCTCAGCCCGGCGGTTGTGCGCTATGCGTTCCGCGGCATTCGCCGGGCGCCGGATGGCGGCCTACATCGCCCCAACTCCGTGTTCGCGAAAGTGTCGCGCGTCGAAGTGGCGGAACAGTTTATGGCGCCCCCGCCGCCGGCGATGCTGGACGCACTGGTGACCGCTGGACGTCTGGATGCCGCGGAGGCCGACTTGGCGCGTACGCTGCCCGTTGCGTCGGATATAACGGCCGAGGCGGATTCTGGGGGACATACCGACAACCGGCCTTTAACGGCCTTGCTTCCAAGCCTGTTCGCATTGCGGCGCAGGCTATCCAAAACCCATCCAGCTTGCCGGCTCATTCGGATTGGGGCCGCCGGCGGCCTCGGCACGCCGGACGCCCTTGCCGCCGCCTTCGCGATGGGGGTCGATTACGTACTCACCGGCAGCGTGAATCAGGCGGCTATCGAGAGCGGTCTTTCCCCGGCCGCCCGGCTGATGCTGGCCCAGGCGGGAATGGCCGATGTCGTGATGGCCCCCTCGGCGGATATGTTCGAGATGGGTGTCAAGGTCCAGGTTCTGCGCCGGGGAACCTTGTTCGCGGCCCGCGCCAACAAATTATACGATCTTTACCGCGCCTATGACAGCCTGGAGGCTCTGCCGCCCGCCATCCGCGAACAGATCGAGCGTGACATTTTCCGCCAGCCGCTGGATCGGGTGTTGGCCGAGACCAGGGCGTTCTTCGCCAAGCGGGACCCGTCCGAGCTGGTGCGGGCGGAGAAAGACAAGCGACATGAAATGGGGCTGGTGTTCCGCTGGTATGTGGGTCAATCGAGCCGGTGGCCGATGACGCCGGAGCTGTCGCGCCAGGCCGATTTCCAGATTTGGTGTGGCCCCGCCATGGGCGCGTTCAATGACTGGACAGCCGGCACGTTCCTCGCCGAACCCGGCAACCGGACCGTCGTGGAAATCGCCCTCAATCTTCTGGAAGGCGCCGCGCGGATCGCGCGCGCCCAGCAGCTCCGCAGTCTTGGGCTGGATGTGCCGGCGGAAGCCTTCGATTACGCGCCGCGCAGGCTAAGATGATTTACTGGGGCGGCGGCGGTCACGGTCAGGCGGTCGTCGGCGCGCGATTTCAAGGGAGCAAGAAGCATGAACGCCTTTAACGCTAGGTCTGCTTCCGTCCCACTCGCCATCGTCGGCGTCGGAGCGTTGTTTCCCGGATCGCCCGATACCGGCGATTTCTGGCGCACGATCGTGCGCGGGATCGACCGGATGTCCGAGGTGCCGCCGAATTACTGGCTGATCGACGACTATTACGACCCTGACCCGTCCGCCTCGCTGAAGACCTACGCCAGGCGCGGCGGGTTTATCGACAAGGTGCCTTTCGACACGCTCGATAACGGCATCCCGCCGGCAAATGTGCCGATGACGGATTCGACGCAGCTTCTGGCCATGATCGTCGCCAAGCGCGTGCTGGAA
>CAJCJC010000266.1 GCA_903970575.1 Alphaproteobacteria bacterium | reverse complement strand
CTTAGCATGGTGTATGGTTTCGCGCGTCAGTCGGGCGGTCAGGCGCGCATTCAATCTGAACCCGGGCACGGCGCGAAAGTGTCGCTGTATCTGCCCCGCTATCTGGGCGGCGACAAGATTTTCCAGCAATCGCCAACCGCTCAAAAATCCCGGCGCGGCAATGGGGAAACGGTCCTGGTGGTGGATGACGAGCCGAGCGTGCGCATGCTGGTGAACGAAGTCCTGGACGAGCTTGGTTATACCGTGCTGCAGGCCGAAGACGGCGCTTCCGGTCTGCAAATCATGGAATCGCGCCAGCAGGTGGACCTGCTCATCACCGATGTTGGCCTTCCCGGCGGCATGAACGGCCGCCAACTGGCCGACGCCGCCCGCGTGACCCGCCCAAATTTGAGAATTCTCTTCATCACCGGCTACGCCGAGAACGCGGTCATGGGCGAGGGGAATCTTAAGCCCGGCATGCATATCCTGACTAAACCATTCTCCCTCGAGACGCTGGGGCAGCGCATAAACGAGATTATCGCCCCGATTTAGGTCTGGACCGAATAGCCTCCGTTGGCCCAAATTGCCTTGCGGTCATATCGGCAAGGAGGATGGCCCTTGAACTTTTCCAGCATCGTCGCGAACGGCGTGTCGTTGGTCGGTGGCGGCGCGCGTCTGCTGCGGCTGATGAGGAATGGCGTGCCCGAGGCGGCCTGGGGCGGCGCCCCGGTCATCCCTCAGGCGAAGCCGCAAGGCGCCATCCCGACCCTGAAAATGCCGACAGCCCGGGGATGGGCGCCGGGGCAAACCCCGGTCGCGGCGCCGGGCCTCAAGGTCAACGCCTTCGCGACTGGCCTGAAGCATCCGCGCTGGCTGCTGGTGCTGCCCAACGGTGATGTGTTGGCCGCCGAGTCCTGCTTCGTGGAAAGACCCGCCCAGAGCATTTTCGGCTACGCGATGATCAGCACGATGAAACGCGCCGCCGCGATGGGAGAGAGTGCGAACCGCATCACGCTGTTGCGCGACGCCGACGGCGACGGCGTCGCCGAGACCCAGGAGATTTTCCTCCAAGGCCTGAACCAGCCCTTCGGCATGGCTTTGCTCGACAACCGCCTCTATGTCGGCAACACCGACGGGGTGGTTGTTTTCCCGTACGAGGAGGGCGCGAGCCGGATCGCGGCGCCGGGCCGTAAGCTGGTCGCGTTCAAGCCCGATGGTCACTGGACGCGAAGCCTGTTGCCAAGTCCCGACGGAACGAAGCTCTATGCCGGCGTCGGCTCGCTCAGCAACATCGGCGACGAAGGCATGCAGGTGGAGGAGGGACGCGCGGCGATTTACGAGATCGACCTCGCAACCGGCGCCAGCCGGATCTTCGCCGGGGGCCTGCGCAACCCGGTTGGGCTGGCATGGGAGCCGACGACCGGCGCCTTGTGGACCGTCGTCAACGAGCGTGACGGCCTGGGCGACGAAACGCCCCCCGACTATCTGACCTCGGTCGTCGATGGCGGCTTCTATGGCTGGCCGTATTGCTATTGGGGCAAGACGGTGGACGATCGCGTGCCGCAAGACGCTGCCGCCGTCGCACGCGCTTTGACGCCGGACTATGCGCTGGGCGGCCATACCGCGTCGCTGGGTCTCTGCTGGGTCCCCGCCGGCACGCTGCCGGGATTTCCCGACGGCATGGCGATCGGCCAGCATGGCTCATGGAACCGCAGCAAGCTCAGCGGTTATAAGCTCGTCTTCGTACCGTTCGAAAACGGCCGTCCCTCCGGTCCCCCGCGCGATATCCTGTCAGGGTTCCTAGCCCCGGACGAACGCGTCTCGTACGGCCGGCCGGTCGGCGTCGCGCTCGGCCCCGATGGTCGATCCCTGTTGATGGCCGACGACGTCGGCGACGCGATCTGGCGCGTGACCGGCGCATAGTAATCGGCCTTGTCTTTGGCGATCAGCGAGAGGTTAACGGAATGTCGATCCCCAATCCTCGCGAGCATGTGGAATATCTGCGCACGCGCGAACTGTCCTGGGAGCCCCGGGCGGATAACGACGGAGCGTCCGGGTGGCAGGTGCGGCCGCTCAGCCGCGATCCCGTGGGCGGGGCGGAATCGGTCCTTGTATCAGCGGGGCCGTTCTGGGTGCGCCGCATCCCTGTACGCTTCAACGAAACCGTAGAGATGCTCGTTCTTGAAGGCGATTTGCGCGTTGGCGAACGCAGGATGGAAAGCGGCGGATATCTGCGGGTCCCCAAGGGCGCAAGCTTGGAGCCGATGACCAGCGATAACGGCTTCGTCGCCTTCCTGACCGGGGACGGCCCGCTCGACATGAACGCGGCAGGGCCGGATGACGCCCCCTCTTCCTGCGTTTTTATCGATACGCCGCAAATCCCTTGGGAGCCGGTCCCCGCCTTCGCCGGACGTCCCCTGGAGCAGACGGTCGGCGGCATGAGTTTCAAGGTCCTGCGCGGCGGCGGTCCCGATGAACCCTATACCTACCTCGTCAAAAGCGGACCCGGCTGGGCCGATCCGCGCGAAGAATCGCACGCCACATGGGAGGAGCTGTTTCTGCTGAGCGGCGATTATCTCATGGGCGATTTCGGCCGCATCGTCGCCGGCGACTATATCTTCCGTCCCCGCGACGTTCTTCATGGGCCGCAAGCGACGGTGACGGGCGCGGTGTTCCTGGCGCGCGGCGAAAGGCGAATCGATTTTACCTTCCGCCCGTTGCCGTGGGCCGA
>CAJCJC010000265.1 GCA_903970575.1 Alphaproteobacteria bacterium | reverse complement strand
ATCCGCTCAATCGGCGGCGACTGCCGATGCCGCGACCGCGGGCCTGACCGACCAGAATGGCTCCATCAGCCTCAGCGGTCAGACGCTTACGATCAACGCGGTGACGAATCTGAGCGAAAACGTGCTCGACATCAGCAGCCTCAGCCTGCTTAACAGCACGCTCATCTTCAACGATAACGGTTATACCGGGGCCAAGTTCATCATCAACGTGACCGGCGGCGCTTTCACGGTCAACTCGACTGGCTCCGGAAAGTCGGTGATCTCTGGTACGAACGGCGCGTCCGCGTCCGATATTCTGTTCAATATCGAGGGCAGCAGCAACGCTGTTTCGATCACCGGCAATTCGACCAACTCCATTATCGGTACGATCCTCGCCCCGACCGAGAACGTCACGATCGGTGGCGGCGGCAGCCTGACGGGTGAAATCGTCGCCGGCGTGAACAGCGCGAGCAAGGGTTATACCGTGACGGAGCAAAGCAGCGGCTTCAACATCACGTCCTTCGCGTATGTGCCCCAGGCAACCAAAGTACCGGAACCGGCCTCGATCGCCCTTTTTGGGACGGGGGTATTGGCGATCGGTTATTTCAGACGCCGCGCGCGTCGCGCCTGATTCCGGCTGGGGCGACTTTTCGCCAGCCTGGGCCGCCAAGCGCCGGAACAACTTCTCAACTCACTGATTTTTGAGATTCTTTAGGCGAGTTCCGATAGTCTACAGGGATTCGGCAACCGTATTGATTCGGGGCGGTCCACCGGTGAAAACGCAAATCGTCGTCGTCGGCGGAGGGGCCGGCGGGCTTGAGCTCGTTTCGCGGCTCGGCGCGTCGTTCGATCGTAAGCTATTCGACATCGTGCTGGTGGACCTCAATCAGACGCATATCTGGAAGCCATTGCTCCATGAGGTCGCGGCAGGCGCGCTCGACGCCAATTTGGACGAGGTCGGCTATCGCAGCCACGCTTTCCGATGGGGATACCGGTATTTCGACGGACGGCTGGAATCGATCGATCGCGAGGCGAGGCAGATCGTCATCGCGCCGATCATGGACGATAACGGCGCTGAAATTGTCGCGCGCCACCGGATTCGTTTCGATTACCTGGTGCTGGCGGTAGGGTCGGTCTCGAACGATTTCCGGACCCCTGGCGTCAAGGATCACTGCATCTTTCTTGACGACCGCAGTCAGGCGGACAGGTTTCGCCAGCGTTTGCTGAACCATTGCCTCCGGGTTTCACGAACCCTCAGCGTCGACCCGTCGGCCAAGGCCTATGTCAGCGTCTCGATCGTCGGGGGTGGCGCCACCGGCGTGGAACTCGCTGCGGAGCTTTATAACGCGGCGGCGGCGTTGCGGTATTACGGACTTGAAACCTTCGATGAAAGCCGGCTCAAGGTCACGCTGATCGAGGCCGGACCGCGCATCCTTCCGGCCCTTCCTGAAAAGCTGGCGGACGGCGCGCGCAAGGAGCTGGAGGCTCTCGGCGTCCGCGTGCTGAGCGGAATGCCCGTGGTCGAAGTGACCGAGGAGGGCGTGCGGACAAAGGACGGCGAATTCATTCAAGCCGATCTGCGGGTTTGGGCGGCGGGCGTGAAGGGACCGGAGTTCCTTAGGGAGATCGGTGGCCTTGAAACCAACCGCAACGACCAGATCGTCGTGCGTCCCACGCTGCAAACCACGGTGGACGACAGGATATTCGCGATCGGCGATTGCTGCCATTGCGTGCTGGAGGAAGGCGGCCGGCCGATCCCGCCGCGCGCCCAGGCGGCCCACCAGATGGCGACAACGGCATTCAAGAATCTCCAGCTTCTGGTCGCCGGAAAACCCCTCGTTCCGTTCGCTTATCGGGATCACGGCTCGCTGATTTCGCTGTCGCGTTTTTCGACCGTGGGCAGCCTGATGGGCAATCTGGTTGGCGGCCGTTTGGCGATCGAGGGCCGGATCGCGCGCATCGTCTATGTCTCGCTGTATCGCATGCATCTGGTCGCCATCCATGGATGGCTGAAGGGTTCCGTCATGATTGTGGTCGGGCATGTCAATCAAGTGATCCGGCCCAAGCTGAAGCTGCATTGATCGTGGTGAAAACCCGTGCTCGGCGGCGCTGAACGCTTTACGGATCCGCCGCGGATAGCGCTGGAGGCGCTCAGCGTCCGATCTTGGCGAGAATCGCCTTGATTTCAGCGCGCCGTCCCGCGTCCCACACGGGGCGGTCGGGATCGGGCGGCGATTCGAGCGCCCTGGCGAGAACGATTGTCGCCTCCACGTTATTGCCCTTATCGCGCAAGAACGCGCCATAAAAATAGGCCGCGTCCAGGCCTTCAGGATTCATGTCGTTGGCGAGTTGCAGGTAATGGCTCGCCTTCTTGTCGTCGCCAAAGCCGAGGGGAAAGCCCGGTTCCTGATAGTAGACAATGCCCAGATAGAGGATCACAGCGCCGTGCAGGATCCGCGGATCGATGTCCTCCGCGCGCTTGAACAGTGAACGGGCGGATTCCGTCAGGCGATGCTCACGCAAGACGCCCCCTAGACGGGATTCCTCATACGTAACGACGCCTTCCCAAAGCAAGGGCTCGGCGCGGTCCGGGTATTTTTCCACGATCCGCGCCGTCTTTTGGGCCAATGCGTCAAAGCGCTTAAGTTGCTCTGCTTGATCCGGCACGAGATATTTGATCGTCGCCCAATCGAGATCGATCTCGCCGAGCTCCGCATCCATCGCCGGTATTTTCGAGGCATGCAAGGGTATGGACATGCCAAGCGCGCCGCACAATGCAATGCTGGCCATGATGCATTTTGCGCGATCTGGCCGTTTGGTCTGTTTTGTACGCGGCGCGTGGATCACGCAGTCGCCTGTAATGTGAATGTCACCAGGCCGGAATCATCGCTTACCGTAAACTTGACGGGCGCGTCGTTTGGGTCGAGCCAAATCTTGTAGGCTGGCGTCGCGGCGATCGTCTTCGAGCCGATCGAAATTGTTTCAGGGGACCCCGGGCCGATCTGGACCTTTTCGACCTCGCCCGTGTCGGTTCGCAACATGGTATTGGACAGACGAAACCCGCCTGACCAAGGGTTGGAGGGGCGGATATCGGCTGGCGCCATGACGGTTCCTTTCGAGGTGGTCACGGCGAACCCCATGTCGCTCGCCGCGCCCGAGATTGTCGTGCTTTCACCATTCACCGTGGTGACGCCGCGGAAGGCGATCAGGCGATCCTCGCTCCAGGTTTCGGTTCTATCCGCGTCTTCGCGATGGAGGACGATCCCCAGGATTTTGACCAGGAGATGGACTTCGTTCCTAACGATCGTCCCGTCGACGCCTCGATCGATCGTGTTGGCGTAGGACCCGATATCGCCATATCTCGAGTGCCGGACGCCATATCGGAGCACGCTGCGTGAAGTGGCGGCGGCTTGGCGCCACGGGCCGCATATCCAGGCTGTGGCGGCGATCCCGCCAATTAAGAACGAACGCCGCGAGCCGCCG
>CAJCJC010000264.1 GCA_903970575.1 Alphaproteobacteria bacterium | reverse complement strand
CGCTTCTTCCTTTAACTTCCAACCCCGTCATCGCGAGGAGCAAAGCGACACGGCAATCCAGAACCGCCGGCCGCGCCGGGGATTGCTTCGCTTAGCGCGCATTGACGGAGCCAGATAATGCTCCAGGCAACGCATCGTGTTTAGATGCACTGCATGATAACCGTGGGGCGAAACAGGTTCCACCCTATCAAGCGATCCGGGAGAAATCCGCGATCTTGTTAAGCGCGCCGCGAACGCGAGACAAGAGGCGCAAGCGACAGCGTCCGCGCGCTACGCGTCGTCGATGACAATTTATGATATTTGAAGAACAGTTTGCCGAGAACGAGGAGCGTAAGCGTCAGGTTGACGCCGATCATACAGGTAAGAAGACCCACCTTGCCCTCTAATGCGACCAGGTCGGTCTTCGTCGCCGAGCCATCAGACGGCTGACCGAAATCCGCTCTGTTACCATGCTCTTTTGCCTTACTTGTCATCAGGCAATGCAGGAAAAATCGGCGATTTTGTTCAAAGTACCGCGAATGCGCGACAGGAGGCGCAAGCGGTTCCGTCGGACTGCCGCGTCGTCGGCGTTGACGGTGACGCGTTCGAAGAAAGCGTCGACGACCGGGCGGAGTGTCGAATAGACGGACATCGCGCCTTGGAAATCTTCCGTATCGATCAAGGGATCGACACGCTCGGCGGCGGAATCCAACGCTCGCGCCAACGCGATTTCTTCGGGCTCCACCAAAGTTCCCGGATCGACCGGACCGTCATGGGATGCGCCATCGCGCTTCTCCTCGATCTTGAGGATATTGGCGGCGCGGCGATAGGCGGTCAGGAGGTTCGCGCCGTCATCGGTTGCAAGAAACTTCTGGAGCGCCGCGACCCGCGCCAGCAGGCGGACGAGATCGTCCTCGCCGCCCAGCGCGAAGACAGCGTCGATCAGGTCCTGGCGGACGCCGCGCTCCTTAAGGACCACTTTCAAGCGGTCGGCAAAGAATGGAAGCAGTTGATCGATCGAGCTTACGGCTAAATTTCCATACGAATTCAGCGCGTCATCAAAGAGGGTTGTCAGTCCGAGCCTAAGTTGATTCTCGACAATCAGCCGAATCACCCCCAGCGCCGCGCGCCTCAGCGCGAATGGGTCCTTCGATCCGGTCGGCAATTCGCCGATGGCGAAGAAACCCACCAGAGTGTCGATCTTTTCCGCCAGCGCCAGCGCTACGGTGACCGGCGCGGTCGGGCAGGCGTCGTTCGGCCCAAGCGGCTTGTAATGGTCGCGGATCGCGTCGGCCACTTCGTCGGGCGCGCCCTGGGCGAGAGCATAATAACGGCCCATCGCGCCCTGGAGTTCGGGAAATTCGCCGACCATGCCGCTGACTAGATCGCATTTGCATAGCCGCGCGGCTTCGATCGCCATCGCTGGCTTGGCTCGCGGCACGGATTGCGCGATTTCCATCGCGAGTTTCTCCAGACGCTCCACCCGTTCGAGAACCGAACCGAGCTTGGCGTGGAACGCGATCTTGGCCAGCTTCGGCCTCTGCTCGGCGAGCTTGGTCTTCAAATCCTGGTCATAGAAGAACCGGGCATCCGAGAGCCGGGCGCGCAACACGCGCTCATTGCCGCCGATAATCGCCGCGCCGTCATCGTCCGTCGCCATGTTCGACGTAATGACAAAGCGCGGGGCCGGCTTGCCGTCCGGGTATTCCAGGGTGAAATATTTCTGGTTGGCGCGCATCGTCGTCCGCCGCACCTCGGGCGGCAAGGTCATGAAATCGTCGTCGATAGCCCCGATCAGAACGACCGGCCACTCGACCAGCCCCACGACCTCTTCCAGCAGCGCCTCATCGGGAACCAGCCTCATCCCGATATCCTCCGCCTTGCGCTTCGCATCCCCCAAAATGCGCCATTTGCGCTTTTCCCGGTCCAGCACGACATGGTGGTCGAGCAGTTGCCGCTCGTAATCTGCGAAGTCGGATACCGAAAACCTAGCCGGGCTGAGAAAGCGATGGCCGACCGTCGAATCGCCGGCGAGCGGCAATTCGTTGGCGTCGGTCAGGATGATCGGCTTGCCATCGAATATCGCCAGGATGCCGGCGAGCGGGCGAACCCAGCGGCGGCGACCCGCGCCCCAGCGCATCGATTTGGGCCAGGACAGTCCGTCGATCGCCGAGACGACCGCTTCGCCCAGAATCCGTTCCGCGGGTTGCCCCGGGATCGACCGCACGGCGAAATAGACCGCGCCCTTATCCGTCTCGCGAATTTCCGCCTGATCGATCGAGGCGAGGCCGGAGGATTTCAAAAAGCCTTGGATCGCGACCTCGGGCGCGCCAACCTTAGGCCCCTTGCGCTCCTCGCTCCGCCCGGGCGAGGCGCTTGGCAGGCCATCGATCACCAATACGAGGCGGCGCGGCGTCGAATGCGCCACGGCGCTGTCGAATGTCAGGCCGGCGTCGGTTAGAGCGTCGGTCACAAGCCGCTTCAGATCATCCGCCGCCTGAACCTGCATGCGGGCCGGAATATCCTCGGACAAGATTTCGAGCAGGAACTCAGCCATCTATTCTCGGTCCCAATGCCGGTCGATCCGGCGGCGTCGTCTCGCCGGCGCCGATGCGCCGGTGCATGAACGTCATGTCGAGCCAACGCCCGAATTTCCAGCCTACGCCCTCGGTCACGCCGACCAGCCGAAATCCCATCGCGGCGTGCAGCGCGATCGAGGGGCTGTCCGGCGCATGCGTTATCAGCGCGATCATCTGTCGGCACCCCAAAGCCTCCGCGCGCTGAAGCAGCGCCCCTAGTAAGGCCCGGCCAACGCCACGCCGATGAGAGTCGCGGCGGATATAGACGGTATCCTCAAGCGTGTAACGATAGGCGGCGCGCGGATGGAACGGCCCGGCATAGGCGTAACCGATGACCTCGCCTTGGCTTTCCGCCGCCAGATAGGGGAGGCCCTGGCCCAGGATGCGCGTCATCCGCGCGGCCATCTCCGCCTCGCTGGGCGCGATCTCCTCGAACGACGCCACGCCGGTTTCGACCTCGGGGCCATAAATCGCCGCGATCGCCTGGATATCGTCGGGCGTCGCGTCCCGAATAACGAAAGCGTCAGGCGGCATGCGCCGCCGCGGGATCGGTCCCCGCCAGGTAGGCCTCGCAGCAGGCCTTCGCCAAGGCCCGCACGCGCCCGATCTGCGCCTGTCGCTCCAGAACGCTGATCACGCCGCGCGAATCCATCAGATTGAACAGATGGCTTGCCTTGATGCATTGCTCATAAGCGGGCAAGGGCAGGGCGCGGGCGAGCAGGGCATGGCATTCCGCCTCGGCGTCCTCGAAATGGATCATGAGCTTTTCGGTGTTCGCGGCCTCGAAATTGAACGCCGAGAATTCCCGCTCGTCGCGCAGGAACACATCGCCATAGCTCAGCGGCGTTGGGCTCGCGGGGTCGTTATAGGGCAGGTCATAGACGTTCTCGCGGTCCAGCACGTACATCGCCAGCCGCTCCAGGCCATAGGTCAGCTCCACCGATACCGGGTCGCACTCGATGCCGCCGACCTGCTGAAAATAGGTGTACTGGGTCACCTCCATGCCGTCGCACCAGACCTCCCAACCCAGCCCCCAGGCGCCAAGCGTCGGGCTCTCCCAATCGTCCTCGACGAAGCGGATGTCATGCAGCATGGGATCGATACCCAGCGCCTTGAGGCTGTTTAGGTAAAGTTCCTGGGCGTTTGCCGGTGATGGCTTCAGGATCACCTGGAATTGGTAATAATGCTGCAACCGGTTGGGGTTCTCGCCATATCGCCCATCGGACGGGCGACGACAGGGTTGGACATAGGCCGCGCGCCAATGCGCGGGGCCCAGCGCCCGCAAAACCGTCGCGGGATGGAACGTGCCCGCGCCCATCTCAAGGTCATAGGGCTGAAGGATCACACAGCCCTGAGCGCTCCAATAGTGCTGGAGGCGCAGGATGATGTCTTGAAAGCTGTTCGGCTTGTCGGCCATGTCGGTTACGGATTTTCCCGTTCGGAGTAACGCGCCGCACCTTACGGACGCCTCCACCGTCGATCAACCCTGGGGCTGTGGCCTTCAGCCCGCTCTGGGGAAAGGACAATCCGTGCGATTGCACGCCGTCAGGACGTCCGTCGGCGTATATGCTCCGCAGCGCGCGCAAAGGATCGTGTCCGTGGCGCGCGGCATGGTCCTGCGGCGGGGCTCGCCGAAGGCGCTTTGCCTTGGTCCGCTCGACGCATTGGCGTGCTGAACCCACCGCACGACGTACCAAATCGTGACGATGATTGTCAGAAAGATCAGAAATTTCATGGAGCGAGTCTAATCGGTTCAACCGGTCAATGCCAAGGGGGCCGCGTTGCGCAAGATGTTTTCGACTTTCGCGGTGAAGGCGCCATCGTCTTCGTGCAGGACAAGCCCCGGCAATAACATAGGCGCCGTCTTTCTGCCCTTGACGGCGGAAACGATGATTCGCTTGGCCGGAGTTCCAATTCTGGGCCAAAGCGGAAAGATCAGCGTAGCGCCGAAGCGGCGATCGAGCGCCATCAGAATATCGGCGAGACGATCCGCGCGATGGATGAGCGTAAGCCGGCCGGCCGGCCGCAGGCACGTCGCCGCGGCCGCGATCCACCCATCGAAGCTAAACGTCGCCTCATCGTGGGCGACAGCTTTCGTGGCGTAGGGTGAGGCGGTATGGGCGCTCGATGCGTAAAATGGCGGGTTGAACAAGACTTGATCGAATGTCTCCCGATGCGCCGACGCGAAGACCTCGAAATCTTGCTCGATCACGTCGATCCGGGCGCCAAAATCATTGGCGGAAACATTCCGCCTGGCGAACTCCGCAAGCGCGGGATCGCGCTCAATCGCCACGATCGCGCCATCCGCGCAGCGCGCGGCAAGGCATAAAGCCGCGGCGCCCGTCCCGCAGCCGGCGTCTAGGATCGTCTGGCTGGAGGAAACAGTCACCGAAGCGGCCAAAAGCACCGGATCGATGGCCACACGATAGCCCTGGGCCGGCTGAGCCAGACGAACGCGCCCATTCAGGAGGCCGTCGCCGAAAATTGCCCCGTCAAGGCCGCTCAAGACATCGGGTCCGGCCCTTCGGTGGTCATGATGCGCCGCGCGTTATCGAAATCGTCGTCGGCCACCATGACGCGCCGGGGCAGCGCGCCGATGGAACCCTCCACGGCGCTCGTGAATTGATCGAAGACGAAGGTCTCGACGCCGGCATCGGCCAGCGTCGCCCGCAGCCAGGACAGGAAGACGGCGTCATTGGTTCGCACCAGCTCCTTCATCTCTTATTCTCATCGCTTAAGGCGCGAATCGGGTTCATCTGGGCTCCGATTTGAAGAAGCGCGAAGAGGAATTGCGCCCGCGGTGACGGTAATTCTTTCCATGCGCCGGGTGATCTTGACCGCAAAAGTGACAAGGCTATGTTCTCACTGGCAATCACCGAGGTAAAGCATGCCGATATTTGCAACCGCGCCTCGGGCCTCCTTTCCGGCTGGGACTTCATGATTCCGCTGATCGCCTTTACGTTTGCGTCCGGTTTCGCGTCATGATCATGGCGGCGGAGCGGCGCGCCGAGGCGCCTAAGATCCCCGAGGCCGAGGGCGTCAAGAAGGATCATTCGCTCGAAGCCCTCGATCGGCTCAGCCAGATGCTTGCCGAGGACATGCAGTCGGTCAATCGGATTATCGTGGCCCGCATGGAGTCGCCGGTCGCGCTCATTCCCCAATTGGCCGGCTATATCGTAGCGGCCGGCGGGAAGCGTCTGCGCCCGTTGCTCACTCTGGCTTCGGCCGAACTGTGCGGCTATCGCGGCGACCGCCATCACAAGCTCGCCGCCGCGGTTGAATTCATCCACACGGCCACGTTGCTCCACGACGACGTCGTCGATGAAAGCGAGCTTCGGCGCGGCCAGGATTCGGCCAACACGCTGTTCGGTAATCAGGCGAGCGTGCTGGTCGGCGATTTTCTGTTCAGCCGGTCGTTCGAGTTGATGGTAGAGGACGGATCGCTGGACGTGTTGCGAATATTGTCGCACGCATCGGCCGTGATCGCAGAAGGCGAGGTGCTTCAACTCGCGACCAATAACAATCTGCGCACGTCCGAAGCCGAATATCTGGCGGTCGTCTCCGCCAAGACCGCCGCCTTGTTCGAGGCGGCGTGCGAAATTGGGGCGATCGTCGCGGAACGGCCCGCCGCGGACGCCGATGCATTGCGGCGCTTCGGCGCCAATTTTGGCATCGCCTTTCAGATCGTCGACGACGTTTTGGATTATTCTTCGCGCGAAGCGACGCTTGGCAAGACGATCGGCGACGATTTCCGAGAGGGCAAACTGACCCTTCCCGTCGTCTACGCCATCAGCAGGGGAAACGATGTCGAACGCGCCTTCTGGCGCAGGACGCTTGAAAACGTCGAACAGCGTGATGGCGACTTCGAGCATGCGGTCGCGTTGATCGCGCGGCATGATGGGTTCGACGCCTCGCTCGATCTGGCGCGCCGACACGGCGCCGCGGCCTCCGCCGCCCTCATGTCGCTGCCGCAAAACCCGATGCGGGGCGCATTGGCCGCGATCGTCGAGTTCTGCATAAATCGCGAGTTCTGATCCCGCGCTTTCCGATTCCCAGGGCATCGGGGACGGCGTTTTCGGCGCCGGCGCCGCGCATCGAGAGCTGCCCGGCGGTCGGGATTGTCGCGTCGCCGCTCGAGAAGACGATGGCGGGTGTGCTTGCGGTGCGGTCGCCGGGGCGCTATATGTCGCGGCCTGTCGCGCAAGAGGCGGCCATCGGAGTGTAGCTCAGCCTGGTAGAGCACTGTGTTCGGGACGCAGGGGCCGGAGGTTCGAATCCTCTCACTCCGACCAGATCGATGGAATAATCTTCTGGTTCGGTCGCGAAAGTGCTATTTGATCCGGCGACGTTAGCCCGAATGCGGGCGATCCGGACAGAGGGGACAGGCAACCCGCGTGGCGGAAACGGTTTCAAGC
>CAJCJC010000263.1 GCA_903970575.1 Alphaproteobacteria bacterium | reverse complement strand
GCGCGGGGCCTCGCTGATCATTACGGGGCGCGATGACAAACGTCTGGCAAATGCCGTCGCATGGTTGAAGGATCGCGTTCCCGCCGTGATCGTCGAAACCGAAAAGGCCGATTTCGCGTCTTTGGCCGAGGTGCGGGCGATGGCGCTGCGCATCCTGGCCAGCCACCCCAGGATCGCGATCCTGGTCAATAACGCCGGTCTGTTCATGGGCAAACGGGTGCTGACCGTCGATGGGTTCGAGGCGACGTTGCAGATCAATCATTTGTCGCCTTTTCTGCTGACCAATATGCTTTTGCCGGCCATCGAGGCCGGGTCGGGCGGGGCCGGCGATCCGTCGCGGATCATCAATGTCTCGTCCATGGCTTCTCGCTTCGCCAAGATCGATTTTGACGATCTGAATCTCGCCAAGCCGGGGAGTTTCTGGAACTCCTATGGTCAGTCCAAGCTTGCCAATATTCTGTTCACCAAGGGGCTAGCCGCGCGGCTGGATCCCAAATCCATCATCGCGGTCGCTTTGCATCCGGGTTTCGTCGCCAGCAATTTCGGGAACAAGGGCGCGCTTTCCAACCTTGCGTGGCGGCTGATGCGGCCATTCCAGATCAGCCAGGCAAAGGGAGCCGAAAATTCCCTCTTCGCGGCGACAACCTCGGATGTCGCGGCGATCGCAGGGCTTTATCTTGTTGCTAAAAAGCCGGTGAGGCCGAATAAGCAGGCGGCAGATTCCGGCGCGGTAGAGCGGCTTTGGCGGCTGAGCGCGGAAATGACCGGCATTAGTCTTGAGCCCAACCTTTAAACTGTTACCCTCGTCGCTTTATCGCGGCATTTTGGAGATCGAATGAGTCCTTTGAAAATTGCTTTGACCGTCTTCGCGGCGCTGGCGTTGGCGGCGTGTTCGATGACGAAGGGGCCGACCCCAACGCCGCCTTCGCCTCGGATGCCGGTCGTCTATCTGCTGTTCTTCCATGGCTCCAGCGCCGAGCTGACCCCTGCCGCCAAGGTGATCGTGGATCAGGCGGCGGCTAAAGTCCGGGAAAATCCTCCCTCGACCGTAACGCTGGCGGGCTATACCGCAGCTGTCGGAACACCCGATCGGCAATTGGGTATGGCGGAACAGCGTATTCGGGCGGTGGAGGCTGCTCTTGTCGCCGACGGCGTGGATTCCAAGCTGTTTCTACGCATTCCGCTGGGAGACGCCGATGACAACGCGGGTGCGACCGGCGACCGGCGCATCGAAATCCGCCTGACTTACGACAAGTAGCGGCTTTAGGCGCGGGGATGGGCGGCCGCCCAGATGGCGGCGCTTTCCCCCGCACGATGGCCCAGCGCCATGCAGGCCGTCAGCAGATAGCCACCGGTCGTCGCCTCCCAGTCTATCATCTCGCCGGCGACGAACACGCCGGGAATGGCGCGGAGCATCAGATCGTTGTTCAGCGCCGGCCAGGCGACGCCGCCCGCGCTTGAGATGGCTTCCGCGATCGGCCGCGGCTGAAGCAACTTCAGGGTAAGGCCCTTGACGCCGCGCGCCAGTCGCCCTGGATCGATCATATCGGCGGCTGTCAGGCATTCCCGCGCCAATCCGGCCTTCACGCCGGTTAGCCCGAGGGCGCGGCGCATATGTTCCGCCAGCGATCGTCCGCCGCGCGGCGCGCCGAGCGCCCGTGACACCCGCTCCGGCGTATAATCCGGCAGGAGGTCCACCGTCAGAATCGCCGGTTCACCCCTGGCGATGGCGTCGCGGAGAACGGCCGAATGGGGGTAGATTCCACTCCCCTCCACCCCTCGCTCGCTGATTACGAACTCACCGCGCCGCGCCCCCGCCGCGCTGGTCAGGGTCACCGGCTTCACGGGATGGCCGGCGAACCGGTCGCGGAAATGCGTGCTCCAGGGGACATCGAATCCGCAATTCGCGGGTTTGAGCGGGGCGACCTCGACCCCATCTTCCCCAAGATATTTGGTCCAGGCGCCGTCCGAGCCCAATTGGGGCCAGCTCGCCCCGCCCATCGACAACACGAAGGCGTCGGCGGCGATCCGGGTTTCGCCCGTCGGCGTCTCGAAGATCGCCCGCTTATCGAAGGTCCAACCGCGCCAGCGATGCCGAACATGAAACACGACACCCTGCGCTCGCAGGCGGCGCAGCCAGCCCCGGAGCAGCGGGGCCGCCTTGAAATCGACAGGGAAAACACGGCCTGAACTGCCCACAAAGGTTTCCACGCCCAGACCTGCCGTCCATTTCCGCAGCGCCTCGGGCGGAAGGCTGGCGATGACGGGATTGAGGCGGTCTTGCGAATATCCGAACCGCGTGAGGAAATGTTCGAGGGGCTCCGCGTGAGTCAGGTTGAGGCCGCTTTTTCCGGCCATGAGGAATTTCCGGCCCATCGACGGCATTGCATCGAAAACGCGCACGGCGGCCCCTTGCGCGACGGCGGTTTCGGCCGCCATTAACCCCGCGGGGCCGCCCCCGATGATGGCGACAGTCGCGCCCAGGCCGCTAGCCGCGCGAGACGAAAAGCGCCATCGCCGCCGCCCCAGCCAGCACGCAATAGAGCGCGAAGGGGCGCATCATCTTCACCTCGGTCGCGCGGAAATATCGGGTCAGGAAGGCGACGCTGATGAAGGCGGCGACTCC
>CAJCJC010000262.1 GCA_903970575.1 Alphaproteobacteria bacterium | reverse complement strand
TGGCGGCTCGGCCAACAGGCCGAGCCCGCGCGGCTGGAAACCGGCGGCAACCGCCCGGCCAACAAGGCTGAGCTTGAAAACCTGTTCGCGCGGCTGGAGGAGGGCCTGGAGGCCGGCGGCTTCTACACCACCGAGCAGCAGCGTCCGACGATGATCCGCAACATGCGCAATCTGTTGCAGCGGGCCCAGATGACCGAGCAGGAGGTGCGCACCTTTCACGGGGTGATCGTCGCGCTGCGCGGGCAGGCGGGTCCCTTCAGCGAAAAACGCCGCCCCCGATAAGGAGGCGGCGCCCATGACGGAATGGCAGTGAAACTTCGGTGCCGCGCGGCTTATGCGCCGGTCGCGGGCGTATCACCGATTTCCGAACTCGTCAGGCGCGACCCCTCAGAGTGGTCGTGTCCGTGGCGAGCCTCGTCGGTAAGACGCATTCACCAAAAGCGATAGACATCGGACCACCTCCTTTCGTTGTTGATACAAGACCGGCCGAGTCTCTCAAGATCGCGGCCAGCAACTTGAATATAAGAAGATTTTTACGCTTGGCCAGAACATTTCATCCGTGCGCTTGCGCAAGCCCACACGCCGTCATGACCGGGCCTGACCCGGTCACCCATGTCATAAGGCGCGATTCCAACGTGAATACGACGTCGGCAAGCGCCGAAATTTGACAAAACCGCTCTTTCGCCTCTAAACACCTCCCTCTTCCCGAGAATGTGGGCCGCCTGATGGCGAATCCCCGTCCCGGTCCTGGGCTTGGTCCCGGCGACCGACCGAACTATCGGGACAATTCGAACCACCAGAAAAGGTGCATGTCTTGAGCAAGCGTTTGGATTCCAAGCACAAGATCGACCGCCGTCTTGGCGTCAATCTGTGGGGCCGGCCGAAAAGCCCGGTCAATCGTCGCGAATATGGCCCCGGCCAGCATGGTCAGCGTCGCAAAAAGCCGTCCGATTACGGCACCCAGTTGATGGCGAAGCAAAAGCTGAAGGGCTATTACGGCAATATCGGCGAGCGCCAATTCCGCCGGTACTATGACGAGGCCGCCCGCCGCAAGGGCGACACGTCGGAGAACATGATCGAGTTGCTGGAGCGCCGCCTCGACATGGTGATCTATCGCATGAAATTCGTGCCGACCATTTTCGCCGCCCGACAGTTCGTGAGCCACGGCCATGTCAAGGTCAACGGCAAGCGCGTGACCATTGCCTCGTTCTCCGTAAGGGACGGCGATGCGATCGAGCTTCGCGAAAAGGTGCGGGATCTGGCCGTCGTTATGTCCGCCGTCGAATCCGGCGAACGGGACGTGCCCGATTATATCGAGGTCGACCACAAGGCGCTCAAGGGTAGCTTCACGCGCGGCCCGAAATTGCCGGACGTACCCTATCCGGTCCAGATGGAGCCGCATCTGGTGGTCGAATTCTACTCCCGCTGAATTTTTGGATTATATGCGAAAAGGTCGGGGAAACCCGGCTTTTTTGTCTGCGTTTAGAGAATTATCAATTCAATCGGACCTATGGCCGGCGTCACCCTCTCTCCGCCGCTAGAAGCGGCCCATACGTATGGGCGACCTCCGGTCGCGGGGAGAGCGACATGAAATCAATTATTTAAAGCCATCCGGCTGAGAATCCCCGCTCAGGCTATTTCCGCCGCGATCCGCCGCAGGCTGTCTTCGAATACCTGGGCGGTTTGGCCGCCTGAGATCAGATATTTGCGGTTGATCACGATCGCCGGCACCGAATTGACGCCTGAACGCATCCAGGCTTGCTCGGCCTGCCGGACCGCGTCGGCATAGCGGCCCGAGGCGAGGATTTCGCGCGCCTCCGCCCCGTTCAGCCCAACGCTTTCGGCCGTGGCGACCAGGACATCGGCGTCGGCGATATTCACGTTCCGGGTGAAATAGGCCTCGAACAGCGCATGCTTCAGCGCGATTTGGCGCCCCTCGGTTTCCGCCCAATGCAGCAGCCGATGGGCGTCGAAGCTGTTATAAACCCGACTGTCGCCGCCGACCGCCATGGTGAAGCCCAGCCCGGCGGCCCGCGTGCGCAGCACGTCGCGGACGCTGGATGTCTCATCCATCTTGCGCCCGAGTTTCCGCTCGAAATGCTCCGCCATGTTCTCCCCCGCGCGCGGCATATCGGGGTTGAGTTCGAACGGTTGCAGGGTTATGGCGGGCTCCACCACATCGGTCAGACGCGCCAGCGCCGTCTCCAACTCCCTGAGCCCGATCACGCACCACGGGCATACGACGTCGGAGACGAAATCGATCTGAAAGGGCTTGGGCATGGGGGCGCTTTCTCGGGTGGTTATCTACCTTATAGAGCGGCCGCCCGCGAAATTCAGGCGATATTATTACGCTTCCGCACTGATTTCACCGTCGCAACTGTCGCCTTGGCGTGGCGCTTGCCAAATTTTGCCAAAATGCCTGGCGTTAGGTCATGACTACGATGACTATTTCCCTGCCCGACGCGCGGTCCTGCACTCTTACTTCAGTGCAGCTAGTTTTGTTCATCGTCTTATAACCAGTAAGATCGTGAAACCGATAGTTGTTAGGGTCTGATAGTAGCTGACCGGCCGGTGGCAAGCAGACCGCCTACTTAAAACCCGAAAAATTCCCGGATCGCCGGCTCGCACGTCCGCCAGACAGTCGCCAAGCTGTTCGCGGCGTTGCAAGCAGCCGCGATCGACTCGAATGTTGCCTTCATGATGCCCCTTTTGCGGTTTTCGGGTGGCCGCGTGGCTTGTTCGCCCAACCCTTCGATCTGTTCGAGAAGTTCTTCTCGGGTTACAGCCGAAATGTCGGCGCCCTCGGCGATCACCGCTTCTGTCAGTTGACGCAGCGCTTCGGCCAAATCCCGCGCGTCGGGTTGCGCCAGAAGCTCGCCGATTTTCATGTCGATCGATTGGATCGTTTGCACGCCGCCGATATTCAACGCGCCAAAATTGCCGCCGGATATATTGACGACGTTGACCATGATCTCGACTTTCGTGACATAGGTGACGATCCGCGGCGCATAGGGGCGGCCTCGCCGCATTCGTTTCATGTCGCCGTTGGTCGCTCTGCGCTAAAGGGCCAGCTTAAACCTATTCCGCCGCAAGTTCGCTTTCCCGCGGCGCCACCGCTGCCAGAATGGGCATCTGCAATTCCCGAAAATTGCCGCTGCCCTCATCCATGGAGGCGATGGTGTGGCCCTTGCGCGTTTCCTTGACCGCCCATCGCAGCAGCGTCAGGGCGTTGTTGAACAGGTCTTTCTTCGTTTCGATCCCGCACTCCGTCATCAGGCGTTCGATCTCCAGCGCCCTGTCGCCCGGCAATTCAAACTGAAACCGAACATTCTCCATCGCGAAACCTCCTTAGTTCAGCTTCGAGCTTCGAACATGGGGCCGAAGCTCGGTAGATGCAAGCAGATAATGCTCGGGCAAGCCTCGGATGGCGAGGCTCTGCCTGTGGTTGGTCACGACGGGTTGCTCGGCGCCGCGAACAACCGCGCCAATTGTACATATCCCGCGTCAAGGTAGGCACGGATCATTCTGCTTGGTGGAGCGGCGCGAAGGTGGTGGGCTGCAAAGCAGCACCCTGCGGCTTTTCGCGACGACCTGACACGGTGTTGGCGGCGGCCGAGAAACCGGCCGGTGACGGCCGGAGCGACGGTGACCGTACGGTGATTTGACGGGGCCCGGCGGGGCGAAAAAGGCCGCCATTCGCCCTGTCGACCGCCTGCTCCTGCCGAGCGAACTCATTGCATTCGCATGGATTTCAATGAGTTGCCAAGGTGTTTCACGTGAAACACCTTGTGGAACATAACCGGGACATGCTTGATAGGGCGTAATTCACCCCTTGGCGCCCGCCGGCGGCCCGGCCAGATATTCCGCGTCGGTCACCTTCT
>CAJCJC010000261.1 GCA_903970575.1 Alphaproteobacteria bacterium | reverse complement strand
GCGTTGATCCGGCAGGACCAGGCGGAGCGTCTGGCTGAATTGTCGTGAACCTCCCCGTCGCGCTGAAGGCGGCGACCCGCCGCGCCGCGCTCAAGGAGGCTGTGGCGCTGATGAAGACGGTTGGCCTCGACACGCCGGTTCTGGACGCCAGGCTGATCGTTCAGCACGCGCTCGGCGTAAGCTGGGATATGCTTTTTCTCCAGGACGATCGACCGCTACGGGACGACGAGCGGACGAATCTGGAGCGGGAGCTTAGCCGGCGCGCCAGCCACGAACCGGTATCGCGGATCGTCGGCAGGCGGCATTTCTGGACGCTCGATCTGGCGGTCACGCCGGATACGCTCGATCCCAGGGCCGATACGGAAACGCTGATCGAGGCCGCGATCGCTTCCCACCCAGATCGAACGCCGCCGCTGCGCATCCTCGATTTGGGGACCGGAACCGGCGCCATCTTGCTGGCTTTGCTATCCGAATACCCTGCCGCCTCCGGCATTGGGGTCGATCTTTCCGCCGGAGCCGTCGCGGTCGCGACCGCCAATGCGCGCCATTGCGGGCTTGAGGATCGCGCGCTGTTTCAGCTTGGCGATTGGGCGCGCGGATTGACCGGGCCTTTCGACTTCATCCTCTCCAATCCGCCTTATATAGACCACGCGAGCATCGCCGGTTTGCCGCCCGAGGTGCGGGACCATGACCCTGCTATGGCGTTGGATGGTGGTGCGGACGGGCTCGATTCGTATCGCCGCATTTTACCGGACATTACAACCTTGCTCGCGTCCAACGGCCTCGCGATCCTTGAAATCGGGCAGGGACAGGGCCCTGCGGTGACGGAGATCGCCACGGAAAACGGCTTGGTTTTGGTCGCTCGGCGGAACGATCTTGGCGGGGTCGAGCGGGCGCTCTCGTTCACCAGAGGCAAAATGCCCCAAGGGATTATTGCCCCCGATCACTGATTTCCATTGTAATCCTAACCTGACGTACTAATGTGAGGCCACGGTGCGCATCGAATTCCCGGTGATCGGGCCTTTATGGTCGGGATTATACCCCTGATATGACCATTGCTCGGTCGGCGCGCGGCTTACGGTAAGCTGCGGCATTTTCGGAAACCGGGCCGCCATAACCGGCAAACTTCATGAGATATGCAGTATGAGACAGGGTCCAAACCCAAAACGGTCGCGCGGGCGCAACAATAATAATGGTGGTGGTGGCAACAACAATAATAATAACGGGGGCGGACGCCGGCCCAATATGCCGCTCCGCATGCAGACCTTCGATTCGAATGGCCCCGATGTCCGCATCCGCGGCAGCGCATTTCAGGTTCATGAAAAATATCTGCAACTGGCCCGCGACGCTTCTTCCTCGGGCGACCGGATCATAGCCGAAAATTATCTGCAGCACGCTGAGCATTATTATCGGATCATCGCCGCGGCACAGGAGCAGCAGCAACAGAATGGCGGCGAGCCGCAGCGCCGCTATCGGCCAGAGGGTTTCAATGGGCAGGGTTATGGTGGCCCCGGCGACGATATGAACGGCGAGGGCGACGAGTTTTCCGAAGATGGCGATGGTCAGCCGCGCGCGGACGGTTTTTATCGCCAGCCCCAGGAGTCCCGCCAGCCTCAGGAGGCCCGTTCCAATCAGGATGGACGATCCGGGCAGGATGGACGATCCGGGCAGGATGCTCGTCCTAATCAGGACGGACGATCCGGGCAAGACAGTCGAAACGGTCACGATGGCCGCCCGCAATTCGATAACCGATCCCGCCAGGACGGTCGCCCGGAAGCCCGGTCGGATGGTGGATACGCTCGCCAACCCGATGCGCATTATCGTGGCCAACAGGACGGCAATGCCGTACCGCCTACCGACGACCAACAGCGGCCGGAGCGTCCCGCGCAATATCGCCAACCAGATCGCGGTTACCGCCAGGATGGGCGTTCCGACGGCCGCCAAGATGCCCGCGACGGGCGGCGTGACGATCGCCCCGATAATCGCCCCGATAATCGCCAAGAGGCTCGCTCGGAGGGTCGCGCCGTCGTCGCCGACGAGGCGCGGCCCGACCGGCAGCGGCCGCGTATTCGCCAATTCGTCGAGAACGCCGAGGAGCTTCCGCTCGATCGGTCGATTAATCCGGCGGCCGATGCGCCGGTCGCGATTGTGGCGGAAGTCTCCGCTCCGTCGCCGGCGCCCAACGATGTCAGTCTAGAGCTTCCCCTGTCCCTTGTGGCGCCCCCGCGTCGCGGTCGGCCGCGCCGCGTTCCGCCACCCGAGGCGGTGACCGATGCCCTTCCGGAGCCTGCTGAGGGCTGACGCCCCCTCCATATCGCCAAGCTTAAGCGGCGTCATTCCTCACGGGATGGCGCCGTTTTTGTGACGGTCGATTGCCGCGAAATCGTGCCGCTTCGCCTCTTGGATCGCGTCGTCCTCTGCCTAAATACTGTGCAGTGCCATCTTTGGCCGCGCCCGTCGGGGGCGGCTTGTCGGAGACGCCTGGATAGGGTCTCCAGTGTGAAGAGGGAGTGCCTGAATGGACTTCGAGACATACACCGAACGCGCGCGCGGTTTCGTGCAAGCCGCCTATGGCTTGGCGTTGCGCGAGAATCATCAGCGACTGACGCCCGAGCATCTGTTGAAGGTGTTGCTGGAGGATAAAAAGGGTCTGGCTTCCAATCTGCTGCGCGCGGCCGGCGGAGACCCGGAACGGGCGCTCGCCGCGGTGGATGCCGCTCTGGCTAAGTTACCGCGGGTGGAGGGAAGCGGCGCCGGCCAGCCGCAGCTTACCCCCGAGGCTGCGCGCCTGTTCGACAACGCGCAAAAAATCGCCCAAAAGGCTGGCGATAAATATGTGACGGTGGAGCGCCTGTTGCTCGCCCTCGCCATGGAACCCGGTACGCCCGCGTCCCGTGCGCTGGCCGATGCCGGCGTCAACGCCCAGTCTCTCAATGAGTCGATCGAGCAGATCCGCAAGGGCCGGACCGCCGATAGCGAAAACGCCGAGGAAGGCTTCGAGGCGCTGAAGAAATATACCCGCGATCTGACCGAGGCTGCGCGCGAGGGCCAACTTGACCCCGTGATCGGCCGCGACGAGGAAATCCGCCGCACGATCCAGGTTCTCTCGCGCCGGACCAAGAACAATCCCGTGCTGATCGGGGAGCCCGGCGTCGGCAAGACCGCCATCGTCGAGGGTCTGGCCCAGCGCATCGTGCATGGCGACGTACCCGAAGGCCTGAAGGACAAAAAGCTCTTGTCGCTCGATCTGGGCGCGCTGATCGCGGGCGCCAAGTTCCGCGGAGAGTTCGAGGAACGGCTGAAGGGCGTTCTGAAGGAAATCCAGGCTTCGTCCGGCCAAGTGATCATCTTCATCGACGAGCTGCATACGCTGGTCGGCGCCGGGAAAGCCGATGGCGCGATGGATGCGTCCAACATGCTGAAGCCCGCGCTGGCGCGCGGTGAGCTTCGCTGCGTCGGCGCCACCACCCTCGACGAATATCGCAAGCATATCGAAAAGGACGCAGCCCTCGCCCGCCGGTTTCAACCCGTCTTCGTCAGCGAGCCCACGGTCGAGGATACTGTCTCGATCCTGCGCGGGCTTAAGGAGAAATACGAGCTGCATCATGGCGTCCGCATTACAGATAGCGCCATTGTCGCCGCCGCCACGCTCTCGAACCGCTATATCACCGACCGGTTTCTGCCGGATAAGGCGATCGACCTGATCGACGAGGCGGCGTCGCGGCTGCGCATGGAGGTCGATTCAAAGCCGGAAGCGATCGACGAATTGGATCGCCGGATCATCCAGCTCAAGATCGAGCGGGAGGCGCTCAAAAAGGAACATGACGCCGCGTCGCGCGATCGTTTGGAAAAGCTTCAGCACGAGCTTCAGGACCTTGAAAAGCAATCGGCCGATCTGACCGAACGCTGGCGGGCCGAAAAGGAAAAATTGTCGTCCGCCCAAAAGATCAAGGAAGAGCTGGAACAGGCGCGCACCCAACTGGATCAGGCGCAGCGCATGGGTGACTGGGCGCGGGCGGGCGAACTCACCTATGGCCGCATTCCTGAACTGGAACGCCAGCTGATCGAAGCTGAAAAGGCGGCGGGCGAGCGGATGCTGAATGAAGAGGTGCGTGATAGCGACATCGCCGGCGTCGTCAGCCGTTGGACCGGCGTGCCGATCGACAGAATGCTCGAAGGCGAGCGCGATAAGCTTTTGAATATGGAACAGCGGCTGCGCGCCCGGGTGGTGGGCCAGGAAGAGGCTATCGTTGCCGTGTCCAACGCCATCCGCCGCTCCCGCGCGGGTTTACAGGACCCCAACCGGCCGATCGGTTCGTTCCTGTTTCTGGGGCCGACCGGGGTCGGAAAGACGGAACTGACCAAGGCGGTCGCCGAATTCATGTTCGACGACGATGCCGCGATGGTCCGCATCGACATGTCCGAATACATGGAAAAACATTCGGTCTCGCGGTTGATCGGCGCTCCGCCCGGCTATGTCGGCTATGACGAGGGCGGAGCCCTGACCGAGGCTGTGCGTCGGCGGCCATACCAGGTCATCCTGTTCGATGAAGTAGAAAAGGCGCACCCGGATGTCTTCAACGTCCTTTTGCAAGTTCTGGACGACGGTCGTTTGACGGACGGGCAGGGGCGCACGGTCGATTTTCGCAACACTTTGATCGTGCTGACGTCAAATCTCGGATCTGAAATTCTGGCCAACGAACCGGAGGGGGAGCTGCTGCCGGCGGTTCGGGAAAAGGTGATGCAGGTGGTTCGCGGCGCGTTTCGTCCGGAATTCCTGAACCGGCTGGATGAGATATTGCTGTTCCATCGCCTGGCGCGGGCCCAGATGGCGGTGATCGTCGATATACAACTCGCGCGGCTGCGCAAGATGCTCGCCGACCGGAAGGTGCGGCTACTTCTCGACGACAAGGCCACCCAGTGGCTGGCCGATGCCGGTTATGATCCGGTCTATG